>JADLEN010000114.1 GCA_020846105.1 Chitinophagaceae bacterium
AGCAGTGGCGCTTTGTTGTTCCAGTCTTTATTCTTGCTCAGGAATTTGATACTATCGGGATAGCCTTCGAGGCTTTCTACCAAAGATTTGAGAAGGTCGTGTTCGTTCTTCTTCGAGTCGAGACTACGGTTTTCGTCTACCAATTTGCTGCGCAAGTTTTCTATTGCGCCTTGCGTTTCGAGGATTTTTGTTTTCACTTCCTCGTGGCGCGTTTGCATTGCTGCAAGGGCTTCTTGCTTTTCTTTTTGTTCGGTTTCTCCGCTGTTCTTTTCGTTGTTGATTTGTGCAATTTGACTCACTCTTTGGGCAATTTCATCTTGGGTGTGCAAGATGCTGCGTTGCAAATTCATTACCGAAGAATCGGCAATCGCCACTTTCTTTTCGGCATCAAATTGGCGGCGTTGGTCTTCGAGCATTTCTTTGCGCAAGCCATCAACGATTGTTCTTTTCTCTTCGTAAATTTCTTGTTTGTCGGCCACCATATCGCGGAGGCTTTCTAGCTGTTCGCGTGCATCTTCAAGACTTATTTTTTCGGCAGCTATTAGGGCCGTTACTTCTGCAATGCCTGTTTGCAAATCATTCCATTGTGTGTCGGCATTGCCTAGGAAGGAAGATAAATTTCTTTCGCGCTCGCGCAAATATTCAAGGCGTTGGGATGCTAATTTCTTTTCATTTTCGAGCTGTACAATGCGGCTACTGAGCTCGTTGAATTGCTTTTGCATACTGCTCAAAGCCGTTTCGCGCTCTATCAGTTTTATCTTGTCGCCTGCTATGGCAGCCTCTCCTGTAGCCACTTCTGCATCCACTTGTGCTTTGCGGTCTTGCTCGGTAGCGTGTTGTTCGTTTAGGCTTTTGTAGCGGTCGTTGAAGTCTTCGAGCGAAGCTTTTGCTAGCTCGATGCTAACAAGTTTGTATTCGTCTTTTATTTGAAAATAACGCTCGGCTTTCTTGGCTTGGCTTTCGAGCGTGCGGAGATTATTACCGATTTCAAACAGCAAATCTTCGATACGTGCGAGGTCATTTTCGGTTCCTTCTAGTTTTTGTTTTGCTTCTTTTTTTCGCGTTTTATAAATAGAGATACCCGATGCTTGCTCGAGCATTCTTCGGCGGCTACCATCTTTATCTTTAATGATATCGTCCACCATTCCCAATTCTATAATCGCATAAGAATCGTTGCTGACGCCCGTATCAAGAAAAAGGTTGTGAATATCTTTCAATCGGCAAGCCACATCGTTGAGTCGGTATTCGCTTTCGCCACTTTTATAAAATTTACGAGTGATGGTTACGGTCGTAAATTCTGTGGGTAGTAGATTTCTAGTATTTTCAAAAGTCAAAGAAACCTCTGCCATACCCGATGCAGCACGTGTACGAGAACCATTAAAAACCAAATCATCCAAATTATCGGAGCGCAAGGATTTTATTTTGTGCTCGCCAATAACCCAGCGAATAGCATCAACGATATTGGATTTTCCACAGCCATTTGGCCCCACGATACCCGTAATAGGGTGGTCGAGTGTAATAACTGTTTTGTCAGCAAAGCTTTTAAAGCCTTTTATTTCGAGCGATTTTAATTGCAATGTGTTTTGTTTTTTAGAAGGGTAGCAAATTTAATGTTTTCGTGGATAAGTAGAATTAATAGTTTGATGACCACTTAACGGGATAGCGCATTGCTACGATTTTAAAAAAGGATTATTAATTGTGTATAACTACATTAATTGTGATGACAGATAGTTTTGGAATTAATTTTTTATAAAAAAAAATGATTTTTACTCAAAACAATAGACATATATTTGCTATTTTTTTTAAATAAAATTATAGGCAATTTAAAATATTTAATTGGATTATGAATGATAAGTACGCTAAATTAGATAAACTAATGACGATGACCTTGGCTGACAAACTGAAATTGGTAGAAGAAATCATATCTGCGCCATTGGAAGAACAAGTTATTTCTGACTTGAATAATGAAGGGTATCGATTGCAAAATGTTGGTAAAAAGGAAACCTTTTTAAAGGGAGCAGGTATATTCTTTTTTGCATTATTCCTTACATTTAATTCTTATGGGCAAACGATAGATGATGTGGCTATTGGTGCCGTTTTGGCTTCGATGCCAACAGGCGTAACTTTAAGAGATGGCACCGTCTTGAAAGCAGAGGTAATCTCATTAGGTACTGCAGCTGCATCATATACAAACCATGGCATTTACAACCAATATGATTTTGGTGGAATTTTTAATGGGGTGAATGACGGCTTAACAACGCCAACAGGGCCTGATGGAAATACTATTGTAGGATATACAGGAAGTAAAGACCCATTGAATTTCACTAGGATTAATGCAGACCCAAGAACAGATATTGATAGAGGAGATGCAACCAATTTCGGCAATGCTATTGGTTTTCATTTTTGGTCGGATAGACCAATAATAGCAAAGGAGTTGCTATTGATAGATTGTGATGGATTTACTGGTGGAAGTAACCGAGAATGGTTTACGCTATTTGGGTATAATGGCACAACGGCAGTAAACCCTACTATTAGTTTGCATACGGCTACCGAATTAGTTCAAGGCTTAGAAACCGTAAATACAAGTTGGTACACCCTTGTAAATTCTAAAATAACGGGTACTGTCGCCTCTTTTACTCAAAAAAGAATTGCGAAAAACAGCACTGGCACTACAGGAGATAATGACCCAGACGATAGAGGCATTCAGGCATTATTTGATTTTGGAACAAATAAGGTAACAGATTTATTTGTGTTATGGGGTGTAAGAGGCGACCTTGGTGCAGCAACGGGTAGCCAAAACTCAGGAGTCTCCCCATTGGTTTTTAGTTTCGAATTTGATTA
>JADLEN010000115.1 GCA_020846105.1 Chitinophagaceae bacterium
AGTTTTAAAAAAATTAAAAATTGACAATATTAATTTTGGTGCGGCTACCGGTAGCCAATGGATACAAACCAATGGCACCGAAATACAATCTTATTCTCCTGTTGACGGCAAATTAATTGCCGCTGTCAAAATGACAACAAACGAAGAATATAATACCGTAATCAATTCAGCACACACAGCATTCGAAGAATGGAAAACCTGGCCAGCACCTAAGCGTGGCGATGTTGTGCGTCAAATTGGTGATGCGCTCAGAGAAAATAAAGAAGCACTTGGCAAACTTGTATCCTACGAAATGGGCAAAAGCCTACAAGAAGGTATGGGCGAGGTACAAGAAATGATAGACATTGCAGATTTTGCAGTTGGTCTTTCTCGCCAACTTTATGGCCTTACCATTCAAAGCGAGCGCCCAAACCATCGTCTTTTCGAGCAATGGCACCCAATAGGCGTTGTAGGTATTATCAGCGCTTTCAATTTTCCGGTTGCCGTTTGGAGCTGGAATACGTTTCTTGCCTGGGTATGCGGCAACACTTGCGTTTGGAAGCCATCTGAAAAAACGCCCATCACTGCCATCGCATGTCAAAAACTAATTGCAGCTATTTTTGCAAAAAACAACGTACCCGAAGGCGTAAGCTGCTTAGTAATCGGCGACAGAATTACTGGTGAAATGATGAGCAACGATACCCGCTTACCGCTCATTTCGGCTACGGGTAGCACACGCATGGGCAAGGCTGTGGCATCTGCAGTGGCGGGCCGTCTTGGTCGTTCTTTATTAGAGTTGGGCGGCAACAATGCCGTTATTATCTCAGAAAATGCCGACTTAGATATGGCACTTGTGGGTTGTGTATTTGGCGCTGTAGGCACTGCAGGTCAGCGATGTACCACTACACGCAGGCTTATTATCCATGAAAATGTTTACGAAGATTTTAAAGCCAAAATGGCCAAAGCTTATTCGCAATTGCGCATAGGCGACCCATTGGATCAAAACAACCACGTGGGCCCATTGATAGACAAAGACGCTGTTGCGGCTTACCTCAATACTATTGCTGAAGCAAAAAAATCGGGAGCCAAAACTATAGTAGATGGTGCTGTGTGCGAAGGTGCTGGATATGAAAGTGGCTGCTATGTAAAACCATGTATTTATGAAGTAGAAAATCATTGGCCAATTGTGCAGCACGAAACTTTTGCACCTATACTTTATATTATGAAATACAAAACCCTTGACGAGGCAATTGCATTACAAAATGGTGTGCCACAAGGCTTGTCTTCAGCAATTATGACTTTAAATATCCGTGAGGCCGAACTATTTTTGTCGGCAAAAGGAAGTGATTGTGGCATTGCCAACGTAAATATTGGTACTAGCGGTGCCGAAATTGGCGGTGCTTTTGGCGGCGAAAAAGAAACTGGTGGTGGCCGTGAAAGTGGCTCTGATAGCTGGAAAGCCTACATGCGCCGACAAACAAACACGATAAATTATGGTGCTACCCTAC
Source organism: Chitinophagaceae bacterium (assembly GCA_020846105.1). Classification (GTDB taxonomy): domain Bacteria; phylum Bacteroidota; class Bacteroidia; order Chitinophagales; family Chitinophagaceae; genus Rurimicrobium. The sequence goes on from JADLEN010000115.1 coordinate 1,488, forward strand.
CCTTGGCACAAGGCATAAAATTTGATTTCTAAATTACTTGAAATCAACTAATATAGAAACCGATTGAAATGAAGATTTCAATCGGTTTCTTAATTCAAACAAATTAGCTGATTTACGCTTTTACTTTTTAGCATTAATCACTACATTTGCCAACAAATAATATCCTTTTTTAAGTAAACAACATTTATGGCATCTACAGCAGACATACGCAATGGCTTAATCCTCAAAATTGACGGTAGCCTATATTCCGTTATTGAATTTGGTCAAAACAAAACAGCTCGCGCAGCAGCAAAAGTTTGGGCAAAGCTCAAAGGAGTGGACAACAACCGTACAATAGAACAAACTTGGAACTCTGGCGAAACAGTACACCCAGTAAGAGTAGAGCGTAGAAACTATCAATTTCTTTACAAAGACGAAAGTGGTTTCAATGTGATGGACACCGAATCTTTTGAGCAAATAGTAATTTCAGAAAAAATGATCGACCGTCCAGAATTATACAAAGATGGTCAAGAGTGTTTTGTACTTGTAAACACAGAAACAGAATTGCCCCTCACTATAGAATTGCCTGCCAACGTGGTAATGCAAGTAACCTACACAGAGCCTGGTATGAAAGGCGATACAGCAACACGCACCCTCAAAGCGGCAACTGTAGAAACAGGTGCTACAGTAATGGTACCCTTGTTTGTAAACGAAAATGACACTATCAAAATAGACAGCAAAACAGGTGCCTATATAGAGCGCGTAAAGGCTTAATTTGATTAATTTTTAATTTACTTTAAAAAAAAGAATTTCACAAATGGAATACAAGCAAATACAAGAGTTGGTAAAAATGATCAACAAATCCAATATCAGCGAACTTAGTATCAAAGATGGTGAATTTGAAATCACTATAAAACAAGAAAACGGACTCACTGGCACACCAGTATACGCAGCACCTATGCCTATGGCAATGCCTGCACCTGTAGCAGCCACAGCACCTGTAGCGCCAGCTACACCCGCAACTACCGAAGCTGCACCTGCAAGCAACGACAAGTTGCACACCATCAAATCGCCAATGATAGGCACATTTTACCGTAGCCCATCGCCAGACAAACCTGCCTTTGTAAATGTTGGAGATGAAGTAAAACCAGGCCAAACTTTGTGTATCGTAGAAGCAATGAAATTGTTCAACGAAATAGAATGTGAAATTAGCGGCAAAATAGTAAAAGTATTGGTAGACGAATCCACTCCTATCGAGTACGACCAGCCAATGTTCCTTGTCGAGTTGAACTAATTTACACTGAAATCAATTGTTATTTCAGCATTCCGTTTATTGTTTTCAAAAAGATTTTAAATGTTTAAAAAAATACTCATTGCCAACCGTGGCGAGATAGCCTTGCGCGTTATCCGTACCTGTCGCGAGATGGGCATCAAAACAGTAGCCGTATATTCTACCGCAGACAAAGACAGCCTGCACGTAAAATTTGCCGACGAAGCAGTGTGTATCGGCAAGCCCGCTAGTAGCGACTCTTACCTCAATGTACCTGCAATAATGGCTGCTGCCGAAATCACCAATGCAGATGCCATACATCCCGGTTATGGTTTCCTTGCCGAAAACGCAAATTTTGCAGAAATCTGCGGCAAATACAATATCAAATTTATAGGCCCAACTGCCGATATGATTCGTAAAATGGGCGATAAAATTACCGCCAAAGAAACGATGATTGCCGCAGGTGTGCCCTGCGTACCAGGCTCGGGCGGCTTGCTCGAAAGCGTAGAGCACGCCCTGAAACTAGCACCAGAAGTGGGCTACCCTGTAATACTCAAAGCTACTGCCGGTGGCGGAGGCAAGGGAATGCGCATAGTATGGAGCGAAGAAGAATTGGAAAAAGCATTCGACAACGCAAAAACCGAAGCTGCTGCCTCTTTCAAAAATGATGGTCTTTATATGGAGAAATTCGTAGAAGAACCACGCCATATAGAAATACAAATTGCAGGCGACCAATTTGGTACCGTGTGCCACATGAGCGAGCGCGATTGCTCTATCCAACGTCGCCATCAGAAATTGGTAGAAGAGTCTCCATCGCCATTTATGACACCAGAGCTGCGCACCAAAATGGGCGAAGCTGCAATAAAAGCTGCTGCAGCCATCAACTACGAAAGCGTAGGTACCGTAGAGTTTTTGGTAGATAAGCACCGCAATTTTTACTTTATGGAAATGAACACCCGTATCCAAGTAGAACATTGCGTTACCGAAGAAGTTATCACCTTCGACCTAATAAAAGAACAAATAAAAATAGCTGCGGGCATACCCATTAGTGGCAAAAACTACGAGCCTACAATGCACGCTATAGAATGCCGTATCAATGCAGAAGACCCTTACAACGACTTCCGCCCGAGCCCAGGACTCATAAAAATACTGCACACACCCGGCGGGCATGGCGTACGGGTAGACTCGCACATATATGCAGGCTATACCATACCACCCTACTACGATAGTATGATAGCCAAAATAATAGCTGTGGCACAAACCCGCGAAGAAGCCATCAATACCATGGAGCGCGCCCTGAGCGAGTATGTAATAGAAGGTATCAAAACCACTATCCCTTTTCATCAGCAATTAATGAAAAATGCAAAGTTTCGTGAAGGCGACTTTACAACTAAATTTATCGAAAGTTTTGAGTTGGAGTAAATCCAATTTCTTAATAAAAAAAACGAAAAGGCTAATTCTTAATCAATAGAATTAGCCTTTTCTTTGAAACAAAACCTACCAAAAAATAAACACCACTATGCAAAACAATAATAACTACCTAAGCGTAAATAAAGAATTATGGAACAAAAGGACGCTTGCACATCTACAATCAGCATTTTATGATGTACCAAGTTTTTTGGACGGAAAATCATCCTTAAACAGTATAGAACTTGCCTTACTGGGTAATGTGAAAGACAAAAAGATACTACACCTTCAATGCCATTTTGGGCAAGACAGCCTCTCACTTGCAAGGATGGGCGCCGATGTTACCGGCATCGACCTGTCAGACAATGCAATAGAAGCGGCAAAAAACATGACAACACAAATGAATATTGATGCAAGGTTTATTTGCTGTGACCTTTACCAGCTACCCCAGCATCTCGACGAACAATTTGATATTGTATTCACAAGTTATGGCACTATTGGCTGGCTACCCGATATAGCACTATGGGCCACCATTGTTGCTCGGTTTTTGAAACCAAAAGGAACTTTTGTATTTGTAGAATTTCATCCTATAATATGGATGTATGACAATGAAATGGCCAATATTACCTACAGCTACTTTAACAAAGACGCAATTATTGAAACAGAAACCAATACCTATGCCGATAAAAATGCAGAAATAAATTTGGCCTGCGTCACTTGGAACCATGGCATTGGCGAAGTGGTAAATAGCTTAATAAATAAAGGCTTACAAATAGACGACTTGAGCGAGTATGACTATTCGCCTTACAACTGTTTTCCAAACTGCACAGAGGCCGAACCCAAAAAATTTAGGTTCATAAACTATGGCAACAAGCTACCCATGGTATATAGTATTAAAGCCACCAAAACAATATAAACTAGCCACAATTGGTGGGTATGAAAACATTAAAAGAACCCATACGTGGCTGCTACTCCTAGCGTGGCTTGCAGATTACAAATCCGCTTTATACCAATTTAACAACAAAAAGGCTTAGTGATCTTTGTGCTTTTTTCTCTGTGTTCTTTGTGGTTAATTTCCTACCACAAAAGACTCAAAGCTTATTCACAAAGACCTTTCGCGAATAATGAATTGAGTAAATTTGATGTTAAATTGGTATTATTTGTTGTTTGGGATGCGCTGAGCTAAGTTCCGAACAGCGAGTGTTTCTTCAAGTGTTGCTAATGCTTCTTCAGTCGTTGCTAATACTTCTTCAAGTGTTGCTAATACTTCTTCAGTCGTTGCTAGTCTGTCGAAATCGTTCGCCCTTGATGGTGTTGAGGCGGCAGCTTTGAAGTATAGCCTCTGACAGAAACCAAATATGGCAAAACAGAAGTGGGCAAAGGCTGCCACAAAGGTAGCTAAGGCTGGTTTTGGGGGTGGAGCGCTGCTAATAGTATGCAAATATATTTTTTGCTTGGGGCTTGTGTGGTGGTGGGGAAATAGTATTTTTGGGAACTATAGAAAAGCCAATATTGCCTTTATGAAATATAAAAACATACGCGAAGAAGAACTGAAAAACAAAGTAGCTGCGGATTGGTTTGGGCAGTACGACTGTACCGAAATAGTGGGGGCTATAGACTTTTCGGTATTGCCGAAGCAAATAAACCTTTTTGATAGAGTGCCGCTACTGTGGGCAGAAGCCAAAACAGGCAATTATGATGTGCCTACTATGTTTGTGCAACTGATACTAACTATAGGCAAGGCACGAACCTTCGACAAGACGCTACCGCCTGCTTTTTTGGGTGCTTTCGATTTTAAAAAAATTGCGTTCGTCTCCTACATAAGTGTGCAGGACATTTTTTATATGAACGACTTTAACTGGAATGTAGCGCCCAGCAACCACGACACAAAAGAATTTAAACTTGTAAAAGATAGAATAGAAGCCATACTGCAAAAGCAAACTTATGTGTATGACTACCAAAAGGACGAGAAAGAGCTAAAGACTTTTATAGCCAACAACATAGCCAAGGCTAGCGAAGCAAGCAAGATAAAAATAGACAAAAACAACTTTATACCTATATACCTGCGCTGGCTAGAGGTGGTGAAACCTGTAATAGATGTGAACTGGGACGAGCTGAAGAAGGCGAGCATTATGGACAACGACTTTTACCTCGCCGACCTATTTGTAGATGACAGAGACACTGTAAATATAGACGACGACGAGACCATCCGCGACAACCTTTTTGTGGTGTTCCAAAACCAAGGCTATAGGATAAAGAAGGAAGACATCAAGCAAATGTTTGATGCCACCATTACCCTCAAGAGCAAGGAGGCTTATCAGCAATTTTGGAAACGCTACAAACGCCCACCTATAAAAGCATTCCAAGACTATATCATAGAGCGGCGCGACCTGCTGGTGCCGCAAGATATAAGAGAGCGCAAGGGTGCTTTTTTTACCCCCTACCGCTGGGTAGAGCTGAGCCAAAAATACCTAGCCGATACCCTAGGCGAAGACTGGCAAGAAGAGTACTATATATGGGACTGCGCCGCAGGCACTGGCAACCTACTGACGGGGCTAACCAACAAATACAATATATGGGCAAGCACCCTAGACCAAGCCGATGTGAATGTGATGCACGAGCGCATAAGCCACGGTGCCAATTTGCTGGATAGCCACGTTTTTCAGTTCGACTTCCTCAATGATGACTTTACAAAACTGCCCCAAGGCTTGCAAGACATTATAGCCGATGAAGCAAAGCGCAAGAAGTTGGTGATTTATATTAATCCGCCGTATGCGGAGAGTGGGGATAGTAAACAGAGAATGGGTACAGGAAGTAATAAGGCAAATGTTGCATCTGAAACCTTAATTTATAAATTGAATAGTGAAAAATATGGTACAGCTACAAGGGAATTATTTGCACAATTCTTAATTCGAATTAACAATGATATTACAAACTCTATAGTTGCACACTTTTCTACTCTTAAATTTGTTCAATCACAAAACTTTGAAAAATTTAGGAATTATTTCAAAGCGACATATAAAAATGGGTTTCTAGTACCTGCTAATACATTTGATAATGTAAAGGGACATTTTCCTATTGGTTTCTATATTTGGAGTTTATTTGAGAAAAAACAAATTGAATCCTTTGACAGTGATGTTTATGACTCAAGTTCCTTTAAAGGTAAAAAAGCAATTCATACTAATGAAAAAGGGACTTATTTGATTGATTGGCTTAGGAAGTTTTATGATAAACAAGGTGAGGGTATTGGTTATTTAAGAGTAAATGGACCTGATGTACAAAATAACCTCGGCGTTTTTATTACTAATTCGCCGACAGAAAATGACATAAAAAAGCATTTCATTTATAATATAACTGCAAAGAATTTAATTGAAATGTCAATCTATCATTCAATTCGACATAGCATCGAGGCGACTTGGCTCAACGACCGTGACCAATTTTTAGCGCCGAACGTTGAATGGCAAGATGATATTGAATTGCATAATAACTGTTTAGTTTTTACCCTTTTTAACGGTCAAAACAAAATTTCAAGTACAGGTACTACAAACCACTGGATACCTTTTAGCGAAGCAGAAGTAGGGGCAAAGGAGAAGTTTGCGAGTAATTTTATGAGTGACTACCTAAAAGGAAAAATAAAACCCTCTGAAAATGTAGTACAAGATATGTATGCAAGCCACAAAGAAAAAGCAACAACAGGTGCGCTTGTTTTTTCGGCAGAGGCTACAGCGGTAATGGATGCAGGCAAGGCATTGTGGGCTTACTACCACGCACAAAAGTTCCCCACCACTGGAGGGGTGGCTGAAAGCCGGGGTGGTTATAATGTAAATGCTAGTCTATACGACATCAGAGAACATTTTCAAGGGCGCAACGAAGCAGGGCGTATGAATAGCCGCAGCGACGACGAAAGCTATACCGAACTAATAGCTACCCTGCGCGAAAAGCTAAACTTACTTGCCGCTGCTATAGCGCCTAAGGTGTATGCGTATGGTTTTTTGAAGGAGTAAAAAATGATAAGAAACATGAGTATAGAAAAAAGAAAGAAGATTCCTGATGCAATAGCTGCATCGGTTATGTTTAAATCCGATTTAAAATGTTGTATTTGTAGTAATAAAGGAGATCATATTCACCATTTAGATGGAAACCGTAACAATAATAGTATAGAAAATCTCGCTTTACTTTGTTTTTCGCATCATGATTCAGCCTCCATAAAAAACAGTTTAAGCAGAAAACTTTCTAAAGACGTTATAATTAAATATAGGACTCTTCATTATTCAGTAATCGAAATTGAGAGGA
>JADLEN010000116.1 GCA_020846105.1 Chitinophagaceae bacterium
CCTTGATAATAAGCTTGTCAGCGGCAGTGATTTCATATTCCGTAGTATCCGTCTCCGTCACACCGCCAGTGGTAGTGGTACTGATAATCATATTACCCGAGATGGTGTAGGTGCTATTCACCGTTTCTACTGGCGTCTCTGTACGGTTGATAGCCGTAACCGTACCATCCGCTCTGAAGGTAAATTCCATTTGGTCTACCAAAGGCACGGTTAGTTCGAAATCCGTAACGCCGTCTGTTACTTGCTTACCGTAGGCGCTCTCCGAGGTCCAAGTGCCTACGATATCCTTTTTGGTTGTTGCTGTTTTGTCTTCTTTTTTGCAAGAAGTGAGTTGGGTGGCTGCGGCTAGCAATAAGCAAGCAAAAACCAAGAGTGCATTTTTTTTCATTGATTATTTGTTTTTAGTTTCGACAAAATTAATTGCAGCTTTGTTGCCAAAAAATACGTCGAATAACGTAAATCTCACCTAGCTTAGCCCATAGCACCATCAAGCAACTTGCACATACAAAAAAGCAAGTTACTAATAGATTACTTTTGGGATGAAGATTACGAGGGGACACCACTACCACAGCCAAAAATCGACCTAAAATTGCCTTTAGGCAACCTATTATTGACTTTAGCCGAGTCATTATTGGCTATAACCGAACCCAAACTTTGAAATCTCGAAGCACTGCCCATCCCAAACAAACAAAAAAAGCCAGCCTGTGAGTTCAGACTGGCCTTCAATGAAAGAAAATTCAATTTCCCACTAAAATACCTTTATCCCCAGCCCTGCCAATAGCATACGTAGCTCTTGCTTACCATAGGGGCTATTTTATCGTTTAGCAGGCTGTCTTTCATCTCGGTAATGTTGCGGGTAGTGCCATCTTTGAGTGCTATTTTTATAGCATCGTTGCTACGGTTGTAAGTGCTGTTGCTGGTATTGCCAGCAAACACAAAATAGCTGAGCTCTTTTTGCCCAAAGCCTGTATGCGCCTGCAATAGGCTCTTTTTGTTGGCTATCAGTTCGGCTTCGTTTTCGTGGTCAAAGACTACCTTGTATAGCTTGCGGTTTCTGTGCATCTTGCATAGCGTAGCCAGCACCTTGTCGTCTGCTTTTGTCCATTCTTTTCTGGCTACTATTATGTCGGTATCGTCCATTTCGCAAAACATAGATACTACATCGTCGCTTGCAGCAAAGCTTTCTTGGCTCACATTGTTATTCAGAAAATAATGAAGCGCAGGCGTAGCCCATAGATGCACCCCCGCCTGGCTTAGTTCTTTTGCTCTCTTTAATATATTTACCAAAAGCATTTCGGCACCCAGTACCGTCTTGTGCAGGTATACTTGCCAGTACATTATATGCCTTGCGATGATAAACTTTTCGATACTATAAATGCCCTTTTCTTCTACCGCCAGCTCGCCATTGCTTATGGTCAGCATTTTAAGTATGCGGTCGTAGCCTATCACCCCTTCTGTGACGCCAGAGTAAAAGCTGTCGCGGCTCAGATAGTCTAGCCTGTCTACATCTAGCTGCCCAGACACCAGCTGATGCAAGTATTTTTTGGGGTAAGAAGATGCAAAGACCTGCAAAGCAGTATCCAGCGCGCCGCCCATTTGTTTGTTTATCTTCTGTATTATTATTTTAGATACCTCCTCGTGCTTTATGCCTTCTAGCAAAGAGTTTTCTAGCGCGTGCGAGAATGGTCCGTGGCCTATATCGTGTAGCAATATGGCTAGCCTTGCCGCCGTACGCTCTTGTGTATTTATCTCAAAGCCTTTTAGTTGCAGCTCGTCTAGCGCCTTTGCCATTAAGTGGCATGCCCCTAGCGAGTGCAAGAACCGCGTATGCACCGCCCCGGGGTACACAAGGTGTGCCACACCCATCTGGCTTATATTGCGCAGCCGCTGAAACCAAGGATGGTCTATCATGTGCATCAGCTCGGGCTCTCCAAAGCTCAAAAAGCCATGTACAGGGTCGTTGATTATTTTGTTTTTCATTATTGCTTCTTCGAAACGATGATTACCACTCGCTAGCCGGTACTACCTCTACCGGTTCGTCGTCTTGGTCATTGTCAGTGTTGCCATTGCTGCTGCCACCATTTAGGCCATCACGGTCAAGGCTAGTTTGGTCGTAGGTGCCGCCACAATCGTCAAAGCCAGCAGGCTCTTCAAATTTTGCATCGGCTTTGATGTTTAAGGTTTTGTCTGCATAGCAGCGTTTCATAAAATAAGCCCAAATGGGCAAAGCAGAAGCGGCACCTTGGCCCAAAGCCTGGCTGCTAAAACGTAAATATCTGTCGTCGCAACCCACCCATACGCCAGCAAGTATCTGTGGCGTGTAGCCTATAAACCATGCATCGGCCTGGCTATTAGTAGTACCAGTTTTTCCGGCTATCTCGCTATGTATATTATAGCGGTGGCGCATACGGCCAGCAGTGCCATTGTCTACTACACCGCGCATTAGGCGCACCATTTTAAAAGCCGTGTTTGCATTAATAATTTCTTTTTGCTCTGCAACAAAAGATTTTAGCAAATTGCCATTTTTGTCTTCTATTTTAGAAATAAATACGGGCTTGGTATTGATGCCACCAGTAGGGAACATGGTATATGCGCGCAGCATCTCGTATAGCGAAATGTCTGAAACGCCAAGCGCAATAGATGGTTGGTTTACAATATCTGCTTCGATACCGCATTTGTGTGCAAAATCGATAAACGCATTTTGGCCTACTTGTTTTAGTAGGTATAGTGCTGCATTATTTATAGACAAAGCCAAGGCTCTGCGCATAGGCATGCTACCATAGTTTTTGCCACCATTAGCATCGTAGTTTGCCTTTTCAGGAAAGCTCACCGGATTGGTAGGTATGGTGCTACAAGGCGAAAAACCATTGTCTATAGCCAAGCAATAAAGCAATGGTTTGATTGTAGAGCCCACCTGCCTGCGTGTGTTGGTGTTCACGTGGTCAAATTGGAAATAATCGTGGTTGATACCGCCTACCCAAGCGCGTACCTCGCCTGTATAGGGGTCCATAGCCATAAAGCCAGTTTGTAAAAAGCTTTTCATATACATCACAGAGTCTTTGGGGCTCATAAATGTATCTACTGAGTTCTTTTTATTGTTCCAAGTGTACACCTTCATTTTTACAGGCTTACTTAGTTCTTTTAAAATCTCTTCATTACTTTTTCCTTCTTCCTTGAGTGCGGCATAGCGGTCTGTAGCTTTCAGCGAGCGGTTTACATCTGCCATATGGTTTTTGAAAATGCTACCATCTTTGTATTTGCCTTGGGCAAAAAACAAGCGTTGCAATTCGGTCATGTGCTGTGTTACAGCCTCCTCTGCATAGCGTTGCATGGTCACATTAAGTGTGGTATAGATTTTCAATCCATCTTTGTAAATATTATACTCGCTACCATCTTCCTTGCGCAAGTCTTTACATATTTTCTTTACCTCTTGCTCTACTACTTGTCTAAAATAAGGAGCTGTACCCTCATGATAATCTAGCTTGTGGTAATTCAGCACTATAGGTTTGGCTCTGTTTGCAGCAGCTATTTCTGCACTTATTTTGCCATACTTTTCCATTTGGCTCAATACTACATTGCGTCTTGCAAGCGAGCGTTCGGGGTTGCGTCTTGGGTTGTAGGCCGTATTGGCTTTGAGCATGCCTATCAGTACAGCTGCTTGGTCTATAGATAGCTCGCCTGGGCCTACACTGAAAAAGGTGTTTGCTGCATTTTTGATACCATATACATTGTCGCCAAAAGGTACAGTATTGAGGTATAGGGTAATGATTTCGTTTTTGGTAAGGTTTTTTTCCAATTTCACTGCCAATACCCACTCTTTGAGCTTGATAAAAGGCATTGTAAATAAGTTGGGATTTCTTCTTGGAAACAAATTCTTGGCTAGTTGCTGTGTAATGGTGCTACCACCACCTTTTTTGCCCAAGAATATTACTGCACGCATCAAAGCCACTCCGTCTACGCCAGAGTGTTCTTCAAAACGCTCGTCTTCGGTAGCTATAAGTGCATTAAAAACGTTTGGAGAAATCTCTTTGTAGGTACTGTTAGAGCGGTCTTGTAAAAAATACCGTCCTATAAC
>JADLEN010000117.1 GCA_020846105.1 Chitinophagaceae bacterium
AAAAGAATTTCAAAAAAAGCATATTCACATGGCAATAGTTACCGATGAGGTGGGCGACGTGACTGGTATTGTATCGATGGAAGATATTTTGGAAGAATTGGTTGGCGAAATACAAGATGAGTACGACAATGAAAAACCTATCGTAGAGCTCAAAACAAACGGAAATTATTTGGTAAATGCACACTATTCTTTGCTAGATATAAATAAGCTATTACCACAAAAATTTGAAGAAGATGAAAATTATGAAACCCTTGCTGGTCTTATAGCTTACCTGCATCCTGAAGAAATAAAAATTGGTGACAAATTTCAGTTACAAGATTACGAAATCACCATCTTGAGCACACACAACAACTCTGCCGAAACCGTAGATTTGCGAATATTAGAAACGGAGTAACACAATGATTTTAGGAAAATTTTTGGAACATACTGGGCGCATCTTCATGATGCTCAAAGGCGGCATTAGCCGTCCCGAAAATACCCGAGTTTATTGGAAAGAGTTTATGACCCAATGCAATGACATTGGCATTCGCTCTTTGCCTATTGTACTTGTTATTTCTATATTTTTGGGTATGGTGCTTACGCTACAAGTAGCGTATCAATTAATAAGTCCTTGGGTTCCTAAATACATTATTGCACAGCTTACAAGAGATACCGCAATACTCGAACTTTCGCCAACGCTTATTTGTATTGTACTTGCAGGTGTAGTGGGTAGCAAGATTGCTTCAGAGCTTGGCAACATGCGCGTGAGCGAGCAGATAGATGCGCTGGAAATTATGGGTATCAATACCAAAACCTACCTTATTATTCCTAAAATTTTGGCATCACTAATAATGGTGCCCTGCTTGGTTATTCTGTCTATTGCCATTTGTATTTTTGGCGGATATTTTGCTGGCGTTACCAGCAATATTCTTAGCGAAGCACAATTTATGCAAGGGCTTACCAATGGTTTTATTCCTTACAATTTGGTGGTCGCTATGTCCAAATCAGTAGCCTTTGCTTTCATCATTTCTACTATTCCTGCTTATTATGGCTACTATGTCAAAGGTGGTGCGTTAGAAATAGGCAAAGCCTCAACAACCGCTGTGGTGGTGAGTTGTATTCTTATTCTCCTTGCCGACTATGCTGTATCCGCACTGTTGCTCAACTAAGTTTTATTGAATATAGCTACGCAAAGAATCTAATGGTGTAAGTCCTTCAAACGTTTTTACCAAGCGCATACTTTTACCGTCATAAATATTTATCTGAGGCAAAGTTTTGTAGGTAAAAATCTTTTCGATAAGCTGCGCACTATCAATAGATACGGTAATGGTAGATGGGTATTGGCTATAATGTACATTCTTGTCAAAATAGCCAAGATTAGGTGTTTGTCCTGGCGCTGCTACCATCAAAATTTTGCTTTTTTTGAACATGAAAATATTTTCTATCAGGAGCTTTGTTTCGTCTTCACAATGTTCGCAAGTAGGGTTGAACATTATGAGCACCAAATTGCCATCCGATTTCAACACATTGTCGGTGGTGTTTTTATTTTGGTAGTTAAGGATATTGAATTTGGGAAGGGGGGCATTCATTTGTTTATAATCAAACTTCACCGTTACCTCTTCTTGTATTGGATACAAAAAAGCTGTGCCAGGAATACTAAGGCCAGTAATAGTAGGCAATACCTGCTGGCTTTTCTTTTTTTTCTTTTGGGCAACTGCCACACAACTGATGCTGAGCATGCAAGCAAAAAGCAGTAGTGATTTTCCTTTCATAGTTTTGTGATTCGTTTTTGAATATTCAATGCCTAACGAAAGTAAAACATTAGCCTCATTATTACTTACAAAATGCTATTAAATAACATGTCAAAACCATCACCTGCCCCACTTGCCGAGCGCATGCGCCCGCTATCATTAAAAACCTATATTGGACAGCAACACTTAGTAGGTGAGGGCAAGGTATTGGCACAAATGATACAACAGCAAAAAGCACATTCGCTTATCTTTTGGGGGCCGCCTGGTGTGGGCAAAACTACGCTAGCACAAATTATTGCACAATCTTTAGCACTACCATTTTATACACTTAGCGCTATAGATAGTGGGGTCAAAGACTTACGGGCTGTTATCGACAATGCTAAAAAACAAGGTGGCGCACTTTTGTTTATCGATGAGCTACACCGCTTTAATAAAGCCCAACAAGACAGCTTACTAGGCGCTGTAGAGCGTGGTGTTATTACTCTTATTGGTGCCACAACTGAAAATCCTTCTTTCGAGGTGATAAGTGCATTGCTTAGTCGCTGTCAGGTTTATGTGCTGCAAGCTTTGACCGAAGATGAGCTGAAGGCAATAGTGATGCAAGCACTTGCCAATGATACACTCCTTCAAAATTATCAAGTAAAAATAAAAGAATGGGAAGCCCTCTTAAATTTGAGTGGTGGCGATGCGCGCAAATTGCTCAATCTTTTAGAGCTTATTGTAGATGCGCTCCCAAGTAGTGTAGCCACAATAAGCAACAAAATGGTACAAGATATAGTGCAGCAAAAAATGGCTATTTATGACAAGAGTGGCGAACAGCATTATGATATAGTTTCTGCTTTTATCAAGTCTTTGCGTGGTAGTGACCCCAACGCTGCTGTGTATTGGCTAGCACGGATGATAGAGGGTGGCGAAGACCCTAAATTTATTGCTCGTCGTATGCTCATTCTAGCATCCGAAGATATTGGCAATGCCAACCCCAATGCGCTGTTGCTGGCTACAGCTACTTTTCAGGCAGTAGAGATGATAGGCTATCCCGAGTGCCGGATTATTCTGTCGCAAACAGCTACTTATTTAGCATCGTCGGCAAAGAGCAACGCGTCTTATTTGGCTATTGGCAAAGCCCAAAGTTTGGTGCGGCAAACGGGCGATTTGCCTGTGCCTATGCACTTGCGCAATGCGCCTACCAAAATGATGAAAAATATGGATTATGGCAAAGGCTATGCCTATGCGCATGACTTTGAAAACAATTTCGTGGCGCAAGAGTTTTTGCCAGAAAAAATTATCAATACAAAACTTTACGACCCAGGGAAAAATACAAGCGAAGATCGTATGCGCGCATACCTCAACCATTGCTGGAAAGAAAAGTATGGCTACTAAATTTTAGGGACGCAATGGGCCATGGTAGCTGCCACAAAACGGATTGTTATAGCAAGGTTTGTGGTAGTTTATAAATACGTGATGGCTTGTGGCGCTGGTTTCTAGCGTATAGTCTGGGCTGTTGTATCGCTCTTTTATACATGCAGCGTCCCAAGTTATTTGGCTGGTGTTTTTGGGCACTTTCATTCCTTTGGCTTTCCATTCTTCGATAAAATAATACGTTGTGCCGGCATTTAAATTTATTTCAAAACGTCCATTGGCATCCGTGGTTATTTTTTTAAATCCCGATTTGCACTTGGGGTTTTTCATTGTTGTTTTGATGTAAATAACTTTATTAGGCAAGGGCTTTTCATTGGCCAGCTCCTGCAATAATGCATCACTAGGCCGTGCACCATTGCAATAATCTTCTGTGCTGGTAATGTAGCCCGATACCAATATTTTTTGCTGCCCTACGGCCGTTGCATTCCATAAAAAAGCTCCTAAAAGCAAACCAAATAGTCTGTACATTTTTATTGTTGTTTTATTGTGTGTGCAATATCTCGATAAGGATGGGCTTGAGGCCACTAAAGAAGAATTCTACGGCTATTACCATTACTATAAGGCCCATTAGTCGCATCAGTACGTTGTTACCTGTTTCGCCCAAGAGTTTTATTATTTTGGAAGAGCTAAGTAGGATTAGGTATGTGACCAAAATGACCAAAAATATAACGGCTATTAGCATCACCTTCATTTCATAGGTAGTGGCTTTTGCCATTAATACAATAGAATTTGTGATAGCACCTGGCCCGCAGATCATTGGTATTGCCAATGGTGTGATAGAAATATCATTGACATAACTTTTGATTTCTGAGTCCTTTATTTTTACTTGGCTCAGCCGGGCTTGCATCATGTCCATCCCCATCAAAAAGAAAATAACTCCACCCACGATTCTAAAGCTATTCACAGAAATGCCAAAAAAATTGAACAAAACCTCTCCAGAAAATGCAAAAGCTAGAA
>JADLEN010000118.1 GCA_020846105.1 Chitinophagaceae bacterium
AAAAATCATTCCCAGCAGCAGGCTTAGCATTGCTACGGCAATAAAATAAAATGGGAATTTGCTCTGTGGCATCATTCTATTATTTGTTTTTAATGGTTACCCATCCATTCTTATTCATGGTTGCATTTACGTCTGGGTAATGTCCGGTTTTATCTACTTCTTCCAAAAAATTCAGTAGCTGTGTTTGTTCCTCTTCGTTAAAATTAAATTTCGGCATTGCTCCTATGCCACTATTCAGCATTGCTCTTATATAAGTAGCACCCTTGTTTTTGGCAGAATAAACATTTGTAAGATCAGGACCCAAATAACCACCCATACCATAAATTTGATGGCAGGAGGTGCAATTGTTTTTCAGCCAAATATTTTCGCCTTTAATTGCATTGGCAGATAGCTGCAACATTGTGGTTTCGGGCTTAGTATTATAAACAACAAAATTGTACACCGCAAAAATGGATACAAGCACCAGTAAGACGCCTAAATATTTGTGTGTGTATTGCTTTGTCATACGCCCATAATTTGCGATTGTTTGTTTTTTTAGAAACAAGACTGTGCGCTTGTCTAAATATTATGCAAAGAGAATTAAATATTACGGTACAGTTTATGACACAAATCATATTTATATACTGTTATATCAGCATTTGGTTTTGAAATATTGCTTAATGTTGCAAAACGAAGCCTAGCCACAAACAAAAAATCTCCTCTGAACTAGAGGAGATTTTTAATTGAAAAGTGTATTGCTACTTAAATGGTGTAAACCACAAGCCCGTCGCGGGTCTTAGGCTCAAACCATGTGCTCTTCGGAGGCATTACTTGTCCACTATCTGCAATGTCAAATAATTGTTGAATACTTACCGGGTAGCAAGAAAAGGCCACTGCCATATCGCCACTGTTTACGCGCTCTTCCAAGGCTTTAAGCCCACGTATACCGCCTACAAAATCTACACGCTTGTCGGTACGGGGGTCGTGGATAGCTAATATTTCAGAGAGTATTTTGTTTTGCAAAATTGTCACATCCAGTATGCCTATTGGGTCTGTGGTATAGGCGTTGCTTTTGGCCACAAGCTTGTACCATTGGCCCGAAAGATACATGCCAAATTCGTGTGCTTGAGCTGGTTTGTAAGGGTCGCTGCTTGTTGCTTTTTCAATAGAAAAGTTAGTGGCTAATGCAGCAAGAAATGTTTCATCGCTATGGCCATTAAGGTCTTTGGCCACACGGTTATAATCCAATATTTTCAACTCGCTTTCGGGAAAAATACAAGTGATAAAGTAGTTGAAAGCTTCATCGCCAGTTATCGCAATGTCGCTGTTGTTCATTTCTTCATACACTTTTGCTGCCGATGCCGCGCGGTGATGACCATCGGCTATATAGGTTGCTGGCACTTGTTCTTCGAAAAGGCGAGTGATGCTAGCTACTTTGGCATAATCATTCATTACCCATACCGTATGCTGCACACCATCTTCTGCTACAAAGTCGTAAGTGGCTTGGTGGTCTTGCTTCCAATTGTTGATAATATCTTGCACATCTTGTTGGTCGCGGTAGGCAAGAAATACGATACCTGTTTGTGCACGTGTCGTTTTGATATGATTTATGCGATCAAGTTCTTTTTCTGGGCGCGTAAATTCATGTTTTTTAATAACGCCGGTATTATAATCGGCTATCGAAGAGCCGCACAGTAAGCCTGTTTGTTCTCTACCGTTCATCACTAGCTTGTAGATATAATAACAAGGCTCTTTGTCTTGTACAAGTATACCTTTTGCTATAAAATCTTCTAGGTTTTCTTTAGCTTTTTGATAAACTTCTGCACTATGCACATCTATGCCTTCGGGCATATCCACCTCGGAGCGGGTCACGTGGTAAAAGTTGTAAGGGTTGCTAGCTATAGCGCGCGCTTCGGTCACATTCACTACATCATAGGGTAGCGTTGCCACTTGTGGGGCTAGCGCTACTGTGGGTCTGAGCCCTTTGAAAGGAGTAATCTTTGCCATGTTTATTTATTTATTTTTTTTCGTTTTCGAATGCTTTTAGCACTGTTATTAATTGTTGTACCTGAGCCATGCTTATTGCATTGTACAAAGATACGCGCAGCCCTCCCACACTTCTATGTCCTTTTACCCCTACAATACCATTATTGTTGCAATATGCAATTAATTCGTGCTCCATTTCTTCGTTTAGTGCATTGAATACAACATTCATATTGCTACGGTTTTTAGCTGCTACTATTGCAGTGAGCAGGCTATTTCTTTCTATTTCTTTATAAAGTGCTTCTGCTTTTGCGTTGTTTTCTGCTGCTAAATTTTTGATGCCTTTTTGCTGTATCCATCGTAGGCTCAGCAAAGATACGTAGATGCCAAAGACGGGCGGTGTATTGAGTACAGAGTGCTGTAGTGCATGCTGCTTGTAATCTAGTATGGGCGGTAGTTTGCGCACTATCTTATCCAACATATTTTTCTTTACTACTACCAATGTTACCCCTGCCGCGCCTAAGTTTTTTTGGGCTACTGCATAAAAAAGGTCGTAGCGGCTATAGTCTCTTTGCCCCGAAAAAATATCGCTACTCATGTCTGCTATCAAGGGCGACGAGCATTCTGGTATCTGGGCAAATTGTGTACCGTAGATAGTATTGTTGGTGGTATAGTGTACATAACTTAGCTGGTCGCTAATGTTTTTTGGTACTATGGGCAATGATGTATAATTGCTTTCTCGGGTGCTACAAAGTGTTTCAATATTGCCATATTGTAGTGCATGGCTTTGTGCATCGTGGGCCCAAAAGCCACTATCAATATAGCCAGCAGTAGCGTCTTGTGCCAGAAAGTTCATGGGTATCATTGCAAACTGCATTCTGCCACCACCTTGCAGCCAAAGCACTTCATATTCATCGGCGCTCAGCCCTGCTAGGTCTAGCACTAGTGCTTTGCTTTCGGCTAGTATTTCATCAAAATGTTTGCCATCTCTATGCGGTATTTCTAATATCGATAGGCCACTATTGTTGTAATTAACTATTGCTTGGGCCGCAGCTGCAAGTATAGATGGTGCTAATGCTGCAGGCCCTGCCCCAAAATTGATAAGGTCTTTGATCATCGCTATTTTTTGTCTTCTTGGCTATAGGTTACACCGCCACTTACTGCAAATTTCATTGCCTCGGCAGCATCCATTTCTGTTACTGGTTTTACCTCTTGCTTTTCTATTATTATCACCCAGCCAGATATGGCATAGGCATGTGGCATATACACGGCTACCTTTTCGTTCATGCCCAATTGTTGCATGGTTGCTTGGGTCAAAAAACCTATGCGCCATATTTCAGGATTATGATTTACCCTCACCCATACCGGCTTATTAAATTTGCGTTTGTCGCCCACAAAAGAGCCCATTATTTCTTTTACCGACGAATAAATATGCTTGATACCCGGTGTGTTTTCTAGCAGATGGCTAAATGCGTCTAGCGCCTTGGCAAAGAAGAATCTTGTGCCCAAATAGCCCACAAAGGTCACCGTGCTTACTACTATCAAAAAACCAATACCGCGCGGCATCTCGAAAGGTAGTAGCCCTTCAAAAGGTATCAGGTCGTCTACATTTACAAACACCTTGTAGATAACATATGCCGTCACGGCCACTGGGCCAAGGATTACAAGACCTTGAAGAAACGAACGAAGTAAAAGTTTTGCAAAACGGCGCATAAATATTGAAAAAAATAGAGCACAAAGGTAAGTACTACATGCTATACCGAACACCTAAAAATACACGGATGCCTTGCAGCGAGCTGTAGTTGTAACTAGGGTCAAAGGTATAGCCATTAGGATTGTTGATAGGGTCGTGGATGCTCTTGTCAAAAGGGTCGAAGGCACGCATAATAGTGTTCTTGGGCACAAAGTCTAGCAGGTTTTTCACCCCGCCATAGAGCTCCCACTTGGCCTTGGGCTTGTATGTGGCTTGTATATTGGCTATTGCAAACCATGGCGAATATGCGGGCCTGTAGTCGTTGGGCACTATGGGCAAGCGCATAGGCCCTGTCCATTTTGCTGTCAAGTCTAGTGTCCATTTTCTTTTTATGGTATAGCTTGCTACTACATTGCCTGCCCATGTGGGTGCATGCAATTGTTGCGTGGTTTGTAGCACCGCCATGCTATCTTCTTTGCGCAGCCATACATTCATGTAGGTGACGCCTAGCGCCAGGGTCAGTGGTATTCGCAAACGCTTGTCTATGTTTACACTCAGCCCTCTCGATAGTGCATGGCCGCTGAGGTTTTGGTAAATAATCTTCTGTGGGTCGCTGTCAAAATCGCCAACAATCTTGTTGGTAAAATAAGCGTAAAACGCAGTAGCATCCACATTCACCGGCCCCGATGCGCTCGGTATCCGCCATACATAATTAAGGTTGGCATTATAAGACCTTTCGGGGCGCAGCGCCTCGGCCACCACCACTGTGCGTGCACCGGTAAGTGCGGCATGGTCTTCGGTAAAAAGGTTTACCACCCTAAAACCTGTACCCATACTAGCCCTAAAAGTATGCTCGTAGCTTGGCGCATATTTATACGCTACCCTTGGCGACTGCACTATGCCGTGTGCCGCATTATAATCTATACGGTAGCCCAGCAACAGTTTGTTTTTAGCATTCATCCGCCACTCGTCTTGTACATACACGCCTGGCAGCCATATCTTATCCGGGGCATTGTCTATACCATTGGCGGCTGCTGTGCCAGGTGTGTTGTCGTCGTAGTGGGTGTAGCGTAGCGATGCGCCTAGTAGCAGGCTATGCTTGGCCGTCCATTCCTTGTCCCAGAATGCCTGCCCAAAAGCCACCTGCTGCCGCGCTATATAGGGCACAGTGCCATACATACTATTTTGGTGGTGATAGTTATAAGACCACTGTGTTTGTATTTTTTCTTTCAGCGGCAGCTCATATTGCCCTATCAGCTCCCACCTTCGGGTGGCCACATCCTCGGCATATATGCTGTCGCCACCGCGGTAGGCGGGTGTCCAGTTGGTTTGGCCACCCCAGCGGTCTTCGTGCACATAGCGCAGCGCCAGGCTAGCCACACGGCCAGCCTTGCGGGCAATATGCCATTTATTAAAAACAGACGTGCGCCGCTGCTGTGTAAGGTCTGTAAAGCCATCGCCATTGCGGTCTATGGGTTGTAGGTAGCGGTAGTGGTTTATGCCCAGCAAGCTCTGCACCTTGCGCCCCCAGCGCCACTTGCCTGCCACATCGGCCTTATACTCTTGCCAAGACGTAGCCATCACATCCACATTTAGTTTTGGCGCTAAGCCCACATTTTTGGTTATCACATTTATGATACCGCCCATAGCCTCTGAGCCGTAGAGCGCCGAGGCCGGCCCCTTTACCACCTCTACCCTGTCTATCATACTATTGGGTATGCCGCTAAGGCCATACACCGTAGATAGGCTGCTGACAATAGGCATACCATCTATCAATACCATAGTGTATGCGCCCTCCATACCATTTATATGTATATCGCCCGTGTTGCACACATTACAGTTTATTTGTGGCTGCACCCCATTTATCATTCCCACCGCCTCAAAAAGGCTAGGCGTAGGGTTTTTCTGAAAATATTTGTAGCCCACCAGCTCTACCGGCACCACACTCTCGCTACGGCGCACGCTCTTCATGCTGCCCGTTACCACCACCTCTTCTATAGCCTTGGCACTATCTTTTTGGGCACTAGCCACTTGGGCCATAGCCAGGGCAGCTGCTACTATATATTTGGTCTTGCTCATAGTTTTTTCTGCTGCAAACATACATTGTTAGTCTATTCTAACAAAATTAATTTGCCCGCAAAACACTAGCCCCCCACTTTGTATTACTAGGGCGTGCCGCCGCCCCCCTATAGCGCTTGCTAGCAAAGGGGCGGCGTCCGGCTATCCCTTCTTACTCCGCCACAAGGCCGCCGCCGCAAAGGCTTCAGCGGGGTATCCACTGCTATCCGTCACGCTTTCGTGGCTGCTACTTTTGGCATGTGCTATGAGCCACCCCCCAAAAACCAGCCCCCAGCCCCCATGCAACAATGCAAGCACGCCATGCCTGCCATCAGAAACAGTAAATCTGTTGCAGTATTAGCCTTGTACACCTTTTTTTAGCACTACACAGTTGCGCAGTAGCCCCGCCCACCTCTGCAAGCTGCCTCAGCTGCCCGCTTGCTTGCCATGCATAAGCCAAAATATCTTTTGCTCGTGTAAAAATGGTAATAAAACGCTATTAAATGATTTTAAAACTTTATGCAATGGTAATAAAACTGTATCAAATGATTTTCAAATGCTATGCAATGGTAATAAAACTGTATCAAATGATTTTAAAACTTTATGCAATGGCAATAAATGACTATCAAATGATTTTCAAATGCTATGCAATGATAATAAAAAAAGTTTTAAGACCATTTTACACTCATTTATTAGGATTTTGTGCTTTTTTATTTGCATTTGATAGGCTTGAAAACAAAATTAATGATTTTTAAATATCATATAATAGTGCAGAAATATCATTGCATACACCAAAAAAATAATTTATAGTTACAGAATAGCCATTGCATAGTATACAAACATCATTTGATAATGCGCGAGGCCTAGCAAAAGATGCATTGGCTGTATAGAAACTTGCTAGAAGGATATAGGCATGGGCGCAAAACGTGTTGTTTGCCGTGGCAACCGTGCAAGGGCTAGCTGCAGGCTATTATGGGCCTTTCGCCTTTGTTAGTGTTGAGGCGCAGGATGTTGCAGGGCAGCCCAGCAGCACACTACGGCGAGCGGGCTCTTTACTTAGCTATCGCCCCAACACCAAGGCGTAAAAATCAAGGGCGTGAAAAATTACTTCACAATAATATTTTAAAATGCTCGTTTATTTGGCTTACACCATTTATTACATTCTATGCAAAAGCTACTTATAGTGTTTATTACACTTTCTATTTTATGTTTTTCGTGCAAAAAAGAAAAACCACAAACACCCGAACCTACACCTAAAATCGATGACATTATCTATCTAAACTACGCTCATCTTAAGCCGGGCAACTATTGGGTATATCAAGTATTTGAGGTAGATACTCTTGGCAATGCAACTGCTACAAGCCAATATGA
>JADLEN010000119.1 GCA_020846105.1 Chitinophagaceae bacterium
TTGGCCGCATTTTTATTGAAAGACAACTGGCGCGAGAAATTGTTTTGATTGTTGAAACGGTAGGTAAGTTCTAAAAATCCTTTTTTAGAAATAGGCTCGGTGTAAGTGACATTGGTAGCCACAGACGATGTTTGGGATTGGTTGTTCTTTTTTTGGTCAATGGTATTGGTGCTATCCGCTGTGCCATTATTGTAAAAAGTATTAGTAGCCAATAAATAGCCGTCGGATGAAGTATTTCTTTGGTTGAGGGTAAGCTCTAGCAAGAGGTTGCGGCCTTTTTTCTGAAACCTTTTTTTCCAAATAGCGGCTGCAACTACATTGTCGTTTTCGCCATCTTTAAGGTTGCGGTTGGCACTATTATTAATGATGCTACCAGAGCTTCCTTTGGATGTGGTATTGGCGTCGCTGTTGCTTTTACTGTAGCTTTTGCTAGCGTTTGCAGTAAATTTCAGGGTGTTGAGCGAGTCTATTTTCCACTCGTACAGACCAGTGAGCCCGTGCCTATCGGAAGTGCTGAAGGTGTTTGTTTTTTGATCGTTGTAATAAACAGAATCGGGCAAGCTATATTGCGTAAGCACGTTGTTTACAGCCTCTACATTTTGGCGATTAAAGCGATAGTTGGCAGATACGTGATGCTTGTCAGCGTTCCATTTGTTGGAGTAATGCGCCCCTGCAGTCCAGGCTTTTGGCAAGCCTTGTCCGTTGTATTGCCCACCCCAGTTGCCATCATCATCGGCAGTGCTGATAGTGTAGCCGCTTTCTTCGTCCACAAATCGGTTTTGATTGCCACCACCAAACCTATCAGCATCTTGAAAAGACAAACCCACCTTGCCCGTATTGGCAGCAATGCCATATACCGAGAATTTTTGTTTGCCCATAAAATAATTGAACATGCCTTGGTTTTCGAAAAAATCGTTGGTACCGCCACCCACTGATAGCTTTCCAAAATAGCCCTTTTTGTATTTGTCTTTTAATTGCAGGTTTATGGTTTTGATACGCTCACCATCGTCTATGCCTGTAAACTCGGCATTTTCGCTTTTCTTGTCAAAGACTTGTACTTTGTCGATTGTTTTGGCTTGTAGGTTTTTATTTACCACAGCAGGGTCGTCGCTAAAAAACTCTTCGCCATCCACAAGTATCTTTTGCACTTTTTCGCCTTGGGCAGTTACCTGTCCATTTTTATCTACCTGCAAGCCTGGAAGCTTTTTGAGCAATGCCTCAACATTTGCATTGGCATCAAATTTGAAGCTATCGGCCACATATTCAGTAGTATCGCCTTTGATAATAATAGCGCCTCTTTTTTGCAGAATAACAAACTCGCTGAGTAGTTTTTCGCGCGTGAACAAAACCATTTTTCCCAAGGCAAGATTAGGCGTAGTGCCACCGCTCACCACATCTGTATAATCGGCAAAGCCGGGGCAGGTGATGAGTAATAAATATTTCTTCTCTTCGGCTACTTTAAGGCTAAAGTCACCATCCTTGTTGCTGCGGGCATAGCCTAGCAAAATAGAATCGCTGGCACGCAATACCGTAATGGTAGCATACTCTAAGGTTTCGTTATTGAAGGTATCTATTACTTGCCCAGAAATTGTTTTCTGTTGGGCTATTGCCACTGACGATAGAGCAATAAGAACGGTAAAAAAGGATAAAAATTTCTTCATCAAAAAGGGTATTTGTTTGCTGTGCAATATTAATACAAAGTAATATGCTTTTGTGTGCAACTAGGCGTGAAAGGAGGGGGATTTTCGGTGAACGAAAATACAAGCATCAAAAAAGGCTATCGCAAATATTTGCAAATAGCCTTTTTTAATAAAAATTTATTGTTGTATTATTTTACAATAGTGCCTATTGGCTTACCATTGATCACCGCCATTAGGTTGCCAGGCTTGTTCATATCAAAAACGATAATTGGCAATTTATTCTCTTGACAAAGCGTGAAAGCAGTCATATCCATTACTTTCAATTCTTTGCTTATTGCATCTGAGAAAGAAATAGAATCGTAGCGTGTAGCACTTGGGTCTTTTTCGGGATCGGCGGTGTAGATACCATCTACGCGTGTACCTTTAAGAATCACATCGGCTTGTATCTCTACTGCGCGCAAGGCACCTGCGGTATCGGTTGTAAAATAAGGATTACCAGTGCCAGCTGCAAATATCACTACCCTATCTTTCTCCAAATGCCTTATAGCTCTTCGGCGGATGTAGGGTTCGGCAATTTGCTCCATTTTGATAGCGCTCATAAGCCTAGTTTTCATTCCGCATTTTTCCAAAGAAGATTGCAGTGCCATGCCGTTAATGACTGTGGCAAGCATACCCATATAATCGCCTTGTGCGCGCTCGATACCTGTTTCGCTTTCGTTCATTCCACGATAGATATTGCCACCGCCTATCACTACAGATACTTGTACCCCCAGCGTTACTATCGATTTAATGTCTTGTGCATATTGCATTAGCATTTGCGGGTCAAGACCAAAATTTTTGTCGCCCATTAGCGATTCGCCAGACAACTTTAGTAAAACGCGTTTGTACTTTGGTATCATTATTAAAATGTTTTTTTAGAGAGATTACGAGGGTTAGAAAAATCAATATAGTTAATTACACAAAAGGAATTTTGGCCACTACTGCTTTGAGCATTTTGTCGCGCACTTTTATGTAAATTTCTGAACCTTCTGTAGCCATTTCTGTTGCTACATAGCCCATACCTATTGCTTTGCCTAGGCTTGGTGCTTGTGTGCCCGATGTTACTACACCTATCTCTTTATTGTCCGCATCTACTATGATATAATCGTGACGAGGAATGCCCTTGTCTACCATTTCAAAACCGACAAGCTTGCGAGTAACACCAGCTGCTTTTTGCGCTGCAAGTGCTTCGCTATTGGTAAAGTCTTTTGTGAATTTTGTGATCCATCCAAGGCCAGCTTCTAATGGAGAAGTGGTATCGTTAATGTCATTGCCATACAAGCAAAAACCCTTTTCGAGACGAAGGGTGTCTCTTGCGGCAAGGCCTATTGGCTGCATACCGTGCGGTGCACCAACTCTAAAAATTTCAGCCCAAATTTTTTCGGCATTATCTGCAATGTCATCAAAATATATTTCTACACCGCCTGAGCCTGTATAGCCTGTAGCACTCACGAGCACATTTTCTACACCTGCAAATGTGCCTTTGGCAAAAGTGTAATATTTAAGGTTAGTAATATCCATCTCGGTAAGCTCTTGCATGTATTTAATTGCATTGGGCCCTTGCACGGCAAGCAATGCTGTGCGCTCCGAAATGTTTTCCATTGTTACATTTTCGGTATTGTGTTTGCTAATCCAATTCCAATCTTTTTCAATATTAGAAGCATTTACAACTAGTAAATAAATTTGGTTTTCTTCCAAACAGTAAACCAACAAATCATCTACAATACCACCATCATTATTGGGCAAGCAAGAGTATTGGGCTTTCCCCGCGGTCAATTTACTCGCATCGTTTGAGGTAACACGCTGTATCAAATCCAAAGCTTTATCGCCACGCAAGATAAACTCGCCCATATGGCTCACGTCAAACACGCCAGCATTATTGCGCACAGCATGATGCTCTTCATTAATACTTGTATAAGAAATAGGCATGTTGTAGCCAGCAAACTCAGCCATTTTGGCGCCAAGGCCAATATGAATTGATGTAAATGGGGTGTTTTTCATTGATTGTAATTTGTATTAAAAATGAGCAAGAAAATTCTGCGTGCAAATATAATTGTACTAATTGGTAATTACAGCTTTTGGATAAATTGATTTAATGAAGATGATAATAATCAGTAGGTTTGTTTTTAAATCTTAAGCACGATGCGTTTATTGACACCCGACCTTGGAATATTGATATGGATGGTTTTTGCTTTGCTAATATTGGTGCCATTGGCATTAGCATTATGGCATGAGCAAAACCCATGGCTCAAAATAGCTTGGACACTAATAATACTTTGCCTACCAATAGTAGGAGGCATAGCATATTTGCTCAAGTTTATTATTGGAAAATGGCAACAACAAAAAGCTGCATAATGACCATTTAATACGCTGAGGCAAAATCGCTACTCTTGCAATCTTTGTTTGGCTGCCTCGTAAAGCATCATACCGGCAGCCACCGACACATTGAGCGAGTCAAAGGCTTTGGCCATGGGAATTCGAATTAATTGATCGGCACGCTTGATTACATCCTTACTTATACCTGTATCCTCAGCACCCATAATTATGGTTGTAGGAATACAAAGATCTGCATCGTACACTGGTACACTACCTTTCATAAAGGTGCCCAATATTTGTATGCCATTTAACTTAAGCACGTCTAAAGCTTGCGGCACTGAAGGTGTGCGGCAAAGCATAATTTGTGTAAGCGCACCAGCCGATGTTTTGATAGCATCTTCGGTAAGTGATGCGGCATTTGAAGTAGGCAATATCAAACCTTGTGCGCCACAACAAAGTGCACTGCGCGCTATTGCCCCCACGTTGCGCACATCGGTAACGCCATCTAATAAAATGAAAAGAGGCGTCTCCCCGTTGGCCACTACAAAGTCTATTGCGTCTTGCAATTCGATATACTCCAAAAGGCTTGTATAGGCTACCACGCCTTGGTGTTGTGCCTTTGTCATGCCATTTAATTTCTCTACTGGCACTTGGCTTAGCGGGATATTCTTTTGGCGGGCAAGCTGCTTAATTGTTGTTATTTCTTCGCCAGTGGCTGTACGCAACAAAAATATTTTCTCAACAGAAACGCCATTTTCCAAAGCTTCAACAATAGGCTTTCGACCAATAAGTAAAGGCAACGACGGCCTATGTGGGCGAGGAGAAAAATTTCGTTTTTTGTGTTCCATTTTCTTTTAGGTTATTGGGTAGCTACTGGATTAAAAATAATTATGTAACACGTTATAGAGCGCATTGATTAAAAAAACAAAATGCTATGCCATATTATGAAACACTTGCTGCACATCATCATCTTCCTCTACACGTGCTATTAGTTTGAACACGTCTTCGGCTTGCTCGTCTGTGATTGCCACTGTGTTTTCGGGTAGCCACTCTAGCTCTGAAGAAATTACCGTAAGGCCTTTTTCTTCAAGTGCTTTTTGCATATTACCAAAGTCGGTAAAGCCGCAACGAACAATTAAATTTCCTTCAGAATCTTCACCCAACTCTTCAAGTCCAGCATCTATCAATTCTAGTTCCAAATCTTCAGGATTGAGCCCGGCAGCACTCAGCTTGAACATGCCCAGATGCCTAAACATAAAACCAACCGAGCCGCTGTTGCCAAGACTACCACCACCCTTATTAAAATGTGAGCGCACATTAGCCACAGTACGTGTGGTATTATCTGTAGCGGTAACCACCAATATGGCAATACCGTGTGGTGCATAACCCTCGTACAAAACCTCGTCGTAATTGCTGGTATCCTTGCCAAGCGCATTTTTGATAGCAGATTCAATACGGTCTTTGGGCATATTCACTGCCTTACCGTTTTGTATTACACGGCGCAGCATTGGGTTGGTATCTGGTTCTGGACCACCTTTTTTCACGGCTATAACAATGTCCTTACCAATACGGCTAAATTGCTTTGCCATACGGTCATAACGGGCAAACATGGTTGATTTTCTTACTTCGAATATACGACCCATAGAGTATTAAATTTCTTTGTTTTAATAGTAGAATTGAGGCTGCAAATTACAGTATAATTTGCAAAGCATTAAATTGAAATAGAGGAGCGGTAAGAAAGGATGTTACCAAACAAGCTCATCGTCAGAAGGTGTACTAGATGGGAATGCTCTTTTAGAAATAATTTTTTCCATTTGCCGTTCTAATATTAATCGAGCAATAGCCATTGGTACGTCTTGTTCTTCCATCGCTATTTTAAGTTTTGGCTCTAAAACATCCATTTTATACATCAGCTGAAAAAAA
>JADLEN010000120.1 GCA_020846105.1 Chitinophagaceae bacterium
CAACTCATACTTGCTCTGTGCCTTTGCTCCCCAATACCACCGATTGGCAGAGTCTATATCTAGGCATACAAAATTGGCATTGGGCAACGCTGTGTCAATATATGTTTTACTATCCGTTTTGTACTGATAGCACGCAACGTTGAGCTTAGAAACTTTGGGTTCTAAACATGGGTTGCGCACAGTATTGCAAGCAGGCAACACCGCAAGCGTTGTGCTAATCAATAGCACCATTCCAAAGCATATATACTTATTCTTCGCCATCCAAAAGCGTAAGTATTTTATTTACATCGCCAATAGCTTTTTCTATCTGGTCTTGTAAAATAACCTTTTCGCTAGATGCACCTTGAGCCTCGTCTAGCGCAGGTTTCATAATGTTTATCTGTAATTGAGCCTCGCTAATTTCAAGGTTTTATTGCTCCAATTCAGCTTTAAGTTTTGTGATTTCTTCTTTAGATTGTTGGTATTTTGTTACCAATGCTGCTACTTTTTCGTGTAGTAATTCTAGTTCTTTCATTAAGATCTTATTTGTGCGTTTAATTTATTTGTGTAAATGTCTGTCAATTGTTTCATAAAGCCTTCAATCTCGCTATCGGTAAGGGTGCGGTCTGCCAACTGAAAAGTATAATTCATAGCATAAGACTTTTTATCGGCGCCCAATTTTTCGCTTTCAAAAACATCAAAAAGATCATAGCTTTTCATTGCATTTATTTGTGCTTGCTTGGTCCATTTTTGTACTTCTTGGTAAGGTATAGTCTTATCGAGCACCAATGCCAAATCTCGTTGCACTGCAGGATACTTGGGCACTTCGCTGTAAGTTACTTTTACACTACCCATTGCTTTGTACCACAATGCCCAATTTATTTCGGCATAGTACACGTCTTGTTTTATGTCAAATTGCTTTGCCTTTTCTGTAGTCAATTTATAAGCTGTTGCAAGAGATTCATTTTTCCATTTCCAGTGTATCAAACCTTCTGCATCCACATGCACAACTACCTTGGCAATGCCCGAAACTTGCAGCATATTTTCGACAACAGACTTTACATAAAAAAGGTTTGCCGATTCTTCTTTTTGACTCCAACTAGCAGCGCGCACCGCCCCTGTCAGCCACAATGCCAATATCGGCTGTTCGTTATATTCACCTACAGCTTTGGTGCTGTATGTATTCCCAAATTCGAACAAGGACAAGCTTTGGTTTTTACGATTGATATTGTAATGCACTACCTCTAGCCCACTCTGCAACATCGATGGGCGCAATACATCCAATTCGCTAGTAAGACTATTTATCATCCGTACCACAGGGGTTTCTTCAGGGTAATATTTACTATTGGTAATACTATTCGTAACTATTTCCTGAAAGCCAATTCCACAAAGTATTGTAGCTATTTTTTCGCGCTGCGCTCGGTCGTTTTCCAATGGTTTTAATAATGAAATATTGAGCCTTGAAGGAATAGCAATTTGGTCTAGGCCATCAATACGCAAAACTTCTTCAACAAGGTCGGCAGCTAGGCTCACATCATTTTTATTAGTGGGTACTTTTACTGTAAATCCTTCCTCTGTTTCCGAAACATATTCAAATTGTAATGCGCTCAAAATTCCTTTTATTACCGCTGGCGTATATAGCTTTCCACTAAGGTTTTGAATGTATTTATAAGTAGCAGTTACGCTTACACTTGGTAATGCTTTTGGGTAAATATCTTGCACGGCAGATACAATCTCGGCACCTGCAATTTCCACCATCAAGTCTGCGGCTCTTTTTAGTGCGGGTATTACATTGTTTATATCCACGCACTTCTCAAAATGCGTTGCTGCATCTGTGCGCAATCCGTGACGCAAGGATGTGCAGCGCACCGATGCACTATTAAAATAAGCACTCTCCAAAAATATACTTGTAGTAGTGTCCGATACGCCACTATCTGCACCACCAAAAACTCCTGCGATGCACATTCCTTTTTCTGCATTGCATATCATCAAATCTTCGGCATACAATGCACGTTCTTTGCTATCTAATGTTGTAAATTTTGTGGCTTCTGCAAGGCATTTTACTTCTATTTTATTGCCTACAATTTTTGCCGCATCAAAAGCATGTAGCGGTTGCCCATACTCGTGCAGCACATAATTGGTTATGTCCACAATATTATTAATGGCGCGCACTCCAATAGCTTCTAGTGCGCGTTTTAGCCAGTCAGGCGACGGGCCTACTTTAATATTACCAAGGCTAATACCCGCATAGCGTGCACAAGCTTCTTGTGCATTTGCTGCTATAGAAATGGCAATAGGCTTACTATTATTTTTTGCAAAATCAGCTTTTAATTCAGGCATCACTACGGCATATTGCTTTCCCTCATGATGGCTCAGATAGGCACACACATCGCGTGCTACACCTATATGACTCATCGCATCGCTGCGGTTGGGGGTAAGGCCTATATGTATAGCAGTATCGGCATCGGCAATAGAAAAATAAGCTGTGGCCAATGTGCCTACCTTAGCCTCTGCAGGCAATACCATTATTCCATCATGGCTAGTACCCAAGCCTATTTCGTCTTCTGCACATATCATCCCTTCACTTTCTTCGCCTCTTATTTTTGCTTTTTTTATCTCAAAAGCCTCCCCATTTATTGGGTGCACTTGGCAGCCTACGGTTGCTACTACTACCTTTTGGCCAGCAGCTACATTAGCAGCCCCACATACTATACTTAGCGCTCTATCGCCGCCTACATTTACTGTTGTCTTTTTTAGTTTGTCGGCGTTGGGGTGTTGCTCACAGGTCAATACTTCGCCTATTACCAAACCGCGCAAGCCGCCTTTTACAGCCTCTACCAGCTCTGTACCTTCTACTTCTAGGCCTATAGATGTGAGGATGTGCGATAGCTCGGCAACCGTCAAAGTTTTGGGTAAATACTGTTGCAACCAATTATAAGAAATCGTCATTGAAAATCGAAAAATTTTGCCAAAGATAAGCTTGCATTTAAGAAATGACGGCCACAATTAAGATTCTTACCACAAATAAAACTATCCACAGCAAAATGTGGGCAGCTTGGGGAATACCAACAGCAATGTGCACAATGCGTGCAAGCTCACTGCAAAATGTGGGCAGGCTGTGCAAAATGTGGATTACTACAGCAGGTCATGTGGATTGTAGCTTAACAACCCAAAGCCCTCAACGCAAAACTAAAAGCAAGTTTTATTTCGGCAGCCGCTCTTTTGTTTCTAATTTAGCACCCCCACAACAAAAAACGAACCCTTTTTTATTCGTTCCTTTTTGCTGCAAGGGCATCTTATTATTCAATTTTTACCACCCAATATATAATGGCAGTAAGCGTTAAAAAAGACTTTGGCAACCTCCGCAAAAACAAAACCGACATAAGCACTATGGTCTATGGCAAGATACCGCCACAAGCCAATGAGCTAGAAGAGGCTGTGCTGGGCGCCATGATGTTAGAAAAAGATAAAATGGCCGAGGTACTCGAAATCATCCAAAGCCCCGATTGCTTTTATGTAAATGCACACCAAAAAATTTATGCATCTATCCGCAACCTTTTCGATAAAGGCATGCCTGTAGATCTACTCACCGTTACCGAAGAGCTGCGCAAAACCAACGAACTCGATATTGTTGGCGGTCCATATTTCCTCACCAAGCTTACCATGAACGTGGTATCTAGTGCCCACGTAGAGGCGCATGCCCGTATTGTGATGGAAAAATTTATCCAACGCGAGCTCATCCGTATTTCTGGCGAGGTCATCAGCAGCGCTTACGAAGATAGCACTGATGTTTTCGACCTGCTA
>JADLEN010000121.1 GCA_020846105.1 Chitinophagaceae bacterium
AAAGTTACAACTGCAGCTTGGTACTCATCGCCCATTTTGAAGAATTCTTTAGCATTGATAGGCTGTGACGACCAGGTAATTTCTGATACGTGAACAAGACCTTCTACGCCAGGAAGAATTTCCAAGAATGCGCCATAATCTTCAATATTAACTACTTTACCGGTTACCGAGCTACCTTCAATGATATCTTCAGCAAGGTTGTCCCAAGGATGAGGAGTCAATTGTTTCAAACCAAGGCTGATACGTTTTTTCTCATCATCAAAGTCAAGCACAACTACGTTCAATTTCTGACCGTTGCCCAATACTTCTGTTGGATGAGAGATACGCCCCCAACTGATGTCGGTGATGTACAATAGACCATCAACGCCTCCAAGGTCGATAAACGCACCGAAGTCGGTTACATTTTTCACTGTACCTTCAAGGATTTGACCTTTTTCGAGCTGACCAATGATTACGCTACGTTGTGCTTCCATATCGCTTTCGATAAGCGCTTTGTGAGACACTACGGCATTACGGATTTGCTCGTTGATTTTAACTACTTTAAAATCCATTGTTTTGCCCACATATTGGTCGTAATCCGTTACAGGTTTTACGTCAATTTGTGAACCAGGCAAGAATGTTTCCAAGCCATGAACATCTACAATAAGGCCACCTTTTGTTTTTGAGGTAATATTACCTGTAACAATTTCGCCAGTTTTGTAGAATTCTACGATTTGCATCCAGCTGCGTGCAGCTCTTGCCATTTTGCGGCTAAGGTGTAGATGACCATTACGATCTTCTTTTTCTACTACCATTACCTCTACTTCGTCACCGATTTTCACGTCTAAATCGCGAAATTCGTTGAGCGAAATCATACCATCAGACTTGAAACCGATGTTAACGATAACATCTGTGTTGGTTTTACCCACCACGATACCGTTCATCACCTGAGCCTCGTCGATAGGTGTGAAAGTGCTATCATACACCTCTGCGAATTTTACGCGGTCTTCATTGGTGTAAGATGCTACATTGCGTTTGTCAACGCTCCAATCGAAATCATCATGAGCCGATTGTACTTGTTGTGGAATTGTGTTTTCTTCCAAGTTTTGTTTCCTCCTTTTAAGTGAAATTTTGGATGGCGAAGGTAGGACAATAATTTAATGTGGAAAAAAATTATTTTTTCTTTCGTATAAAAATCAATAGGCACCACTTTCCAATTTTGAATTAGTCACAAAGTTGTACCTATCGGGAAATAAAGAACCCTAAAAGCTATAGTCCCATTGCCAACAAATCTGCAATGTGAATAGTCTTTATCGGCAAGTTATTTTTATCGATATACCCTTGCATGTGCATCATACAGCTTACATCTGTGGTCACAATATACTCTGCACCTGTTTGTAATGCACTTTGCACTTTAGTTTGCGCCATTCCTATAGATATTGGCTCAAATTTGACAGCAAATGTGCCGCCAAAGCCACAACATGTCTCACATTCTGCCATCTCTACAAGCTCCAAACCCTTGATATTTGAAAGTAATTTTCTAGGCCCTTCTTTAATACCGCATTCACGTAGGGCGCCGCAAGCATCGTGATAGGTGACTTTCGTATTTATTTTTAAGTCTAGATTTTCGACCTTAAGAATCTCGGTAAGAAATTCTGTAAACTCGTACAAATAGCCCTTTACCTTTTTGCTATTGGCTACCTCGGCACTATCGGCAAACATCTCTTCGAATGAGCTACGCACATAGCCTGTACAAGAGCCGCTTGGTGCCACGATGTAATAATCTTCTTTAAAATCGTGCAGAAATTTAGTGGCCACTTTTTTTGCCTCTTCTTTATATCCTGCATTGTAGGCTGGCTGACCACAACAGGTTTGCTGGGAATTATAATGAACATCGCAACCCAACTTTTCAAGAATACGAACCATGTTCATACCCGTTTCGGGATATAACTGATCTACAAAACAAGGAATAAAAATCTGTACTTGATGCATAGTTATTATATTGATATGGCTCTATTAAATTGTATCATTTTGAGGGCAGCTATGGCTGCTTCTTCGCCTTTGTGACCATGTACACCACCTAGTCTTTCCCAAGCTTCTGCTTCAGTATTGAGTGTAAGCACGCCAAAAATAGTGGGTATTGGCAAACTAATATTTAACGCTGACACCCCTTGCACCAATGCCTCGCAAACATACTCAAAATGCGGGGTGCCACCACGGATGACAGCACCAAATGCTATAATTGCATCAGGAGCACCTACTATACCCTTAGTTTTTTCGGCTATTTGCTTGCATGCAAAAGGAATTTCAAAAGCACCAGGCACTACATATTGAGTAACGTTGATACCACCAATTTTATTCAAAACATCTAATGCGCCACTTATTTGAGCTGCAACAATTTTATCATTCCACTCCGTAGAAACAATCGCAATATTTGCAGCATTAATGTTATGCAACTCATCGAGCGACAATAGTGTATTGCTTTCTGAAGATAAAGCCATATTATAAATTTATTTGAAATACTATTTGTAGATTGGGGTAGTTACAAAAAATCC
>JADLEN010000122.1 GCA_020846105.1 Chitinophagaceae bacterium
ATAGTGGTGCTTGGTATTGTAGAAGTCAAAGACAATGTTTTGTTTTTGAAGGAAAAATGCAATGAAAAAAACCCATTTGCTAACGCTGCGTTGTGCATATCTCAACCACCACATATTGATTTTGCTAAATACCAATGCCTGCTGCCCTTTCCTTATTTTCTTCAAGGCTCCGAAGATTATAGTATGACTTTTGATGATGAAAACGGTTTTAGCACAATGATTATGCAATTATCCTTGTATAATCATATGCCTACTATGGCTTGCAAGCTAGGGCGCACGCCGCCTATTTTTAGTAAATACCTCATCGATTTTGTGGGCTATGATATTATTAGCGATAGCCTAAGAAGTATGCTCAACAATAAACCAATACTTATTGTTTGTGACCCCCAAAAATTAAAAGATACCAACAGTACTTATCAGCCCGATCCGAATATTTTTCCAATTGCTCGTAAAAGCTATATGGCAACCACTACGTTTATAGAACGCCATCAGCTAATACCCATTGATAGTCTCAATGGTATATTGTATTACGAGTATTTAGTACCCAAAAAATAAATGTCAATACGGTTTTTCTAAAAAAGTTCTTTTCTGAAAATATTCGATACTATCATTAATGGTAACAAGGACACATCATTTGCCGTTTATTACAGCTACCAGTACTAATTACCTAAATCACAAACTCGGCTTACAGAATACGCCTCACTTTTAGTAGTTTTGCAACCTTAATAACATTAACAAACTTAAATAAAAACATAATGGAAAATCAAGAACAACAACAATTGAATATTGAGCTAACAGAAGAAATGGCGGACGGACAATATGCAAACCTTGCTATAATTACACATTCTTTTGCCGAGTTTATAATAGACTTCGTAAATGTAATGCCCAACACCCCAAAATCTAAAGTGAAAAGCCGTGTAGTAATGACTCCACATCACGCAAAACGCTTGATGCTAGCCCTTATAGATAATGTAAAACAATTTGAAGCAGCTAACGGAACAATTAAAGAACAAGCCAATTCTGCTATCCCATTTACTTTGGGTGGACAAAAAGGCGAAGCTTAATTTTTTTATTTTCTAAAAGTCACAATGCACAATAAAATCCTCATCCTCGATTTTGGTTCTCAATATACGCAGCTCATTGCCCGTAATATCCGTGAACTAAATGTCTATTGCGAAATACAACCTTGCACCAAACCTGTAGTGTACGACGATACACTTAAAGGTATTATCCTCGCAGGTTCCCCTTTTTCGGTAAACGACCCCGAAGCACCTAAGCCCGACATTAAAACCATGGCAGACAAAGTACCCGTATTGGCGGTGTGCTATGGTGCACAGCTATTGGCGCAGCAATCGGGTGGCGAGGTTGGCAAATCGGCGCATAGAGAATATGGACGCGCACACCTCAAATCAATAGTTGCAAATCCATTGATGGATGGGGTGCAGGAAGGTTCGCAGGTATGGATGAGCCATAGCGACTCAGTAAAGAAGCTAGCAGATGGTTTTGAAATTATTGCTACTACTGATAGCATACCTGTAGCGGCTTTCCGCAGCCCTGCAAGCTTTGCAGCCCATACTGTTTACGGCATTCAATTTCACCCCGAAGTTACCCATAGCCTTGATGGAAAAACGATGTTGAAAAACTTTTTGGTGAGCGTTTGTGGATGTGCACAAGATTGGACCCCCGCTGCTTTTGTAGAAGAAACAGTTGCTGCACTTAAAGAGCAAATTGGAGATAATAAAGTAGTGATGGCATTGAGCGGAGGAGTGGATTCCACAGTGGCTGCAATGCTGATTAATAAAGCGATTGGCAAGAATTTGTATTGCATTTTTGTAGACAATGGCTTGCTGCGCAAAGACGAATATCAACAAGTATTAAAAGGTTACGAAACGCTTGGGCTCAACACTAAAGGTGTGGATGCAAGCCAACGATTTTATAAAGAAATGGCTGGCGTGAGCGACCCCGAAGCCAAACGCAAAATCATTGGTCGTTTGTTTATCGAGGTGTTTGTAGAAGAAGGGCAAATTTTGAAAGATGTTTCTTTTCTTGGGCAAGGCACTATCTACCCAGATGTTATCGAATCTATGTCGATACACGGGCCATCGGCTACAATAAAAAGCCACCACAACGTGGGTGGGCTACCCGAAAAAATGCATCTTAAATTGGTAGAACCATTACGTTCTTTGTTCAAAGATGAAGTGCGCCGTATAGGTACAGAAATGGGTATCGACCAAATTTTTATTGGCCGTCATCCTTTTCCAGGTCCAGGTTTGGGCATCAGGGTATTGGGTGCCGTGAGCGAAGAAAAAGTAAAAATGTTGCAAGAAGCCGACGCTATTTATATCAATCTGCTACGCGAAAAAGGACTGTATGACAAAGTATGGCAAGCAGGCGCAATGCTACTGCCCGTGCAGAGTGTGGGCGTAATGGGCGATGAAAGAACTTATGAATTTACTGTTGCCTTGCGTGCTGTTACTTCGGTAGACGGTATGACCGCCGATTGGGCACATTTGCCTTACGATTTCGTGGCACAAGTGAGCAATGATATTATCAATAAAGTAAAAGGGATTAACCGTGTGGTGTACGATATCAGCTCCAAGCCCCCTGCTACTATCGAGTGGGAGTAATTATTGCGTATTTAAATAAAGATGTGTTTGAAAAATAATTGGATTAAGAAGCTTTGCTTTTTGTTGCTGTGCGCATTGCTCAGCAATAGTGCAGGTGCGCAATTCTGGAAAAGTAGCTCCAAAACACGCAAGGTGAATTCTGGGAATAAATACCCAATTAAAGCTACCACAAAACCAAGCCCCAAAGTAGAAAAGAAAAAAGAAGTACGGAAGAAGCAATCCGTTAATCTGCCAGTAAGTGTAGCCAAAACAAGATATAGAATAGATGTATTGCTGCCCTTGTACCTCGACGATTTGGTAATAGACGATAAGGTAATATTTAAAGGTAAGATACCCGACAGAGCCCAAGCGGGTATCAATTTTTATGAAGGTATACAACTAGCGGTAGATACACTTACACAGATGGGTTATAAGACCGATGTGTATGTCCACGACATTAATGCCAAAGACACAACCATTGAGCTATTGCTACAAAATGGTGTATTAAAAAATACGGACTTAATATTAGGCTATGTATCTAATGCAGACGTGCTTACACTTGCAAATTATGCAGCTAAAAACCACGTCAATTTTATTTCTGCATTTTCTCCTTCCGATGCCAATATTATCGACAACCCTTATTTCTTTTTACTAAACCCTACTTTAGAAAATAACTGTAATGCACTAGTTGCATCCATTATTAAGAAACAAAAAGATAATCCAATAATAATTATCAAAAGAGAATCAATAGCTGTTGATAGCTCGGCCTATCGATATATAGTAGAAGCCTATCAAGATAAAGAACTAAAAACGGTAGATTGCAGCCTGTTGCCAGACTCTGCCGAGCTTGTAAGTGTTTTGGATAGTGCTGAAACAAACATTGTGATAATGCCAATCATGGACGCATATTATGCCGAAAAAATGATTCAGAATTTCAAGAAATATTTCCCAACCTATCGTTTCGAAATATATGGTATGCCCACTTGGAAAGGCATTACGACCAACAGAAAGATGATAGAATTGGGTAGCCAATATAGTATTAATATTACCCAGCCCTATTATTTCGAAAGTGCAAATAGTCTTGGCCAATCCATAGCCCAGCAATACAAAACAACATTTGGAGGCGTGCCCAATGAGCTTACTTATAGAGGTTTCGAATTGGTGTTTTGGCTTACAGACTTGCTAAATAAATATGGTACTATTTTTAACGAAAAAACGAGTGACAAGCAAATGGCACCCTTTACCAAATATGAATTGAAGCCAAAATGGGATAAGGAAAATAAGTTTTATTATTATGAAAACAAACACCTTTATCTGTTCCAATTTCAATCAGGTACATTTAAGGTGCAATAGCAAAAAAAACTTTTAACAGTAAAAATTAAATAGAATGAACAAGCAAAAATTATTTAGTATTCTTGGAGCTGCGGTATTAACTATTGGCAGTATTAACACTAACGCACAGAGCGTTAAGATGCCGGCTCCTAGCCCGTCACAGACTATCAAGCAAAGTTTTGGATTAGGCGAAATAAGTGTAGATTATTCTCGTCCCTTGGTAAAAGGCCGAGTAGTGTTTGGCGACCTAGTGCCTTATGGAAAAACATGGCGTACTGGTGCCAACGGAGCTACTAAAATCACTTTTACAGATGATGTAAATTTTGGTGGTAAAGATGTTAAAGCAGGCACTTATGCGCTTTATACCATTCCTGGCAAAAGCAGTTGGACGATTATGCTTTACAACGATCTTACCTTGGGTGGCAATGTAGCTGACTATAATACCGAAAAAGAATTGTTGCGTATAGAGGCAAGCCCCAAGACTACAGAATCAAAGATAGAATCTTTCACAATTGAATTGGCTAATGTAAAACCAACCTCTGCAACTTTACAATTGATGTGGGATTATACAAAAGTATCTGTAAAAATAACTACCGAAATAGAGTCTAGAATAATGAAAAATATTGATGCCGTAATGACCGCCGATGCTCGTCCTTACTATCAATCTGCAAGCTATTATTACGAAAACGAC
The DNA here is from genome assembly GCA_020846105.1 of Chitinophagaceae bacterium. Classification (GTDB taxonomy): domain Bacteria; phylum Bacteroidota; class Bacteroidia; order Chitinophagales; family Chitinophagaceae; genus Rurimicrobium. Next base: position 4,630 of record JADLEN010000122.1, read on the forward strand.
AAAGACCTTACAAAAGCTAAAATGTGGATAGAAAAAGCTGTTGAGCAAAATCCAAAAGCATTTTGGGTACGCCTTTTGAAAGCCAAAATAGAAATGAAAATGGGCGACAAAAAAGCTGCCGTAGCAACAGCCAACGAAGTGATAGCACTTGCTACAGAAGCGAAAAATGACGATTATGTAAAAATGGCTAAAAAGCTAATTTCGGAAGCTAAATAAATAAGTGTCTGAAATAAAAAACGCATACTTTTTAAAGTATGCGTTTTTTTTATGCCATTGCTTCTACAAGTTCCAGTTTGCCAACCATTTCTTTCAGCAATTCGCCATCCTTGGCATTGTTATCAATGCCTACACATTTGGCATTGTATTCGGCAATTATCAATAGGCATTGTTCTGCTTTGTGCAGCGGCCATTGCCTTGTTTTATTCATAACATCTTTTACAAAATAAGGGGCCACTCCTATTGCTCCTGCCCATTCTTTTTCGGGCAGCTGTCGCGCAAAATTGGCTTTGTAAATTTGCTGAAAATGATTGAAAAATGAAGCAGTAATTACAACCATTGGACTGGCTTTTGAGTGCTCAAGAAAATAAGCCAGCATACGGTATAGCCTGTCCTTATTGCCAGAGCTGAATGCTTCTGGAAATTCGAACATGTTGTAATCTCTATTAATGCCAATATACTGCTGGATTAATGCTGCACTAAGTATTTTTTCATTTGGTGCGTTAATACGGATTTTCTCTAGTTCAGACGCTATTTTTTGCAAGTTGTTGCCCAAGTACAAGGTGAGTACGGCAGCTTCTTTGTCTGCGATTTCAAAGCCAAGTTCTTTGCCCAGTTGCATTATCCAGCGAGGCATTGCATTTTCTTTCATTTTCTCTGAAGAAAAATAGGCAAGTTTTTCTTTGATAAATTTACCAAACTTAGTGCGCACATCCACCTTTTTATTGCGGTATTCTAGTACCAAAATAGTGCTGGGTGTTGGTTGTAAAAAGTAAGATTCTAATTTATCTAAATCGCTTATTGCGGCAGCGTCTTTTACCAATACCACTTGCCGCTCGGCAAACATAGGAAACCGTAGGCAAGCATTGATGATTTCAAGTGCCTTTATTTCTCTACCATAATATACCGACAAGTTGAAGTCTCGCTCGCTTGGCGCTAAAACCTCATGTTCGAAAAGCTCCATTAATTTATCTAGATAATACGGCTCTTCGCCATCTAGAAAATAAACTGGAGCCAGGTTTTTGCTTTTAATAGCATCTACTATTTGCTTAAAATCGGCCACTAGTATTTATTTTCAACGTAAACAATTTTGTAATCAAAAGCAGCACTTTCGCTCAGGCGAAGAAAAACTTTGGCACTCGTAAGCACATCTTGCATGCAATAGGTTGCAATGCGCTTCAGGTCGCCTTGTTCCCAATATACCTTGCCCACCATGCTGCCATCAATATCATCTTTGGGCGAAGGTATGCCCAATATTTCGGCTAAGAGTGTCAGCGAAGTATAGTTTTTATAATCGCCAAACTTCCAAAGTTCTAAAGTGTCTTGGTGGTGTATTTCCCAAGGTTTTTTGTTTTGTATTTTTAATGCATTTGGCAAAGGAATTTGATTGATTATAAATCGCCTACAAATAAATGGCAGATCAAACTCTTTGATATTGTGCCCGCAAAATTTGAGGTCTTTATAATTGCTTTCGAAGCGTTGCAATACATCACTAAATTTATTTAACAATACTTTTTCGTCGTTGTCTGCAATAGAAGTAAGCCTAAAAACCCACTCATTTTCGATAAAAACAAGACTGCCGATACCAATACAAACCACCTTAGAAAATTCAGAAAATATACCTCCTTTGTTGGTATAAAGTGCTGCTGCATCTAAGTCCTGCTCATTTTCTTTTTTTATGTTTTTGGCTTTTTTTTGCCACAAATCTTGCATTGGCTTCGATAGTTGTTCGTAACTTGCAGTCATTGTTACCGTTTCAATGTCTATAAAAAGTATAGGCTTCAATTGTTCGTTTGTCATAAAATGGATTTTATCTTTGCAACGAGTACTTTCTTAAAACAAAATTATTATGGATCAGGAATTAAATCAAGTAGAACCCAATAATAATCCAAAAAAAAATTACAATAAGGTTTTGATTCCTTTATTGGCACTTTCTTTGGTGGGTAACGGGTATTTATTGGTGAGTAAAAATAAGGTAGCAGAACAGAATAATTTTTTGATTTCTGAAAACACGGATATTAATGCTGCAAAAGACACGCTTCAAAACCAGTATGATGCAGCCTTGGTAAGGCTCGATGACCTTACAGGTAAGAATGCCGAATTGGACCAAATGGTACAGGACAAAGACGGCGAGTTAAGCAAGTTAAAATCTGAAATCAAATCCTTATTGGGCAAGAAGAATGCTACTGTTGCTGATCTTAAAAAAGCACAATCGCTTATAGGATCGTTACGTGGTAAGGTGCAAGGTTATGAAGAGCGGATTTCGGAATTGGAAATAGCCAATACCAACCTTACAAGCGAAAATACACAGCTTTACAAAGAGAATGAAACGGTAAGTGCTGAAGCCCAAAAATTAAAGGAGCTAGGCTCTGTGCTTCATATTTCCAATATCAAAATGGAGCCTATTAATCAAAAACGAAATGGTGAAATAGAAGTGGAAACCACAAAGGCCAAGCGTGTAGATATACTGAGAATAGTATTTGATATCGACGAAAATAGAATTGCGGAAACGGGATTCAATGAGATTTTTGTAGTCATAGAAGCACCTAATGGCAAGTTGCTAAGCAATGCAGCTTTTGGCTCTGGTATCACCACAGATGCTGATAACAACCCGCTAAACTATACTGTTGCCAAGCGTATTAATCTAGAAAAAGGACAGAAGATGACAAATGTAAGTGTAGATTGGAAACAGGAAAGTGAATTTACTAAAGGGCAATACAATATTAGCTTCTACAACCGTGGTTATAAAATCGGCACGGGGATGGTACAATTGAGATAATATTTTCTGTTTTTGACATTACAATGGGCTTAGAAAATTTTCTAAGCCCATTTTTTTTTAACTAATGTGGATATAATAATTTGTTTTTTCAGATAATAATTTTAACTTGCTGCTCCAAACAGTTGTCTGTTTTATGAAAACTATAACAGCAACATTGGGGTTACAAAGGAGTAAGCTGAAAATCCTATTTTAGAGTAAGCACTATTTATTCAATCAAAAATTGATTGTTATGAAAAAAATTTTTACCTATTCGAAAGCAATTACCCTATTGCTTACCCTATTGTTTTCTATTGCAGCTGAGGCACAAACTAAAATTAGTTGCCCGCTAATAGTCAACCCATTCAGTAGAACCTATACCTATCTAGCAACAGGCACTGCGGTAGATGATATTGAAACGGATGAAGCTACGAAGTCTATACCAATAGGATTTACTTTTAAAATAGGTCCATGTGGCGCTCAAAAATCTGCTACTAACATTCAGGTATCTTCCAATGGTTGGGCCAAATTATTAACTGCAGGTAGAACTGCAACTACTGGTGGGGCGCCCAATTCATCTTCTACCATTGGCTATACCGTATGGCCTGGTTTTGGCGTATGGTGGGGCAATCTTAGTGGTGTAGGTGGCGAGGCTAGCTATGAAACAGAATTGTTGCCTTCAGGCCTCAAAGTTTTTACAATGGAATGGAAAAACTGGAAATGGGACCCTACCGCTACTGCGGCTTCTGTTTCTTTTCAGTTGAAATTGTATGAAGGAAGTAATATAGTAGAGTATTGTTACAAGATAGAGGCTGGCAGTATTGCTGGTGCTGCTTCTGTGGCAACAGTTGCTTATATTGATGGGCAAACGCCTGCAAGGTCTGTAGCAACATGTTATGACTTTGTAATTTTTACAGGCGTTGGTGCAATACCAGTAGTGAATCGCACTGGAGCTTGGGGGCCTGGTTTAGGGGCATATCCACCAGACAATCAAGTTTACCAATTTTATCAATCTTGTTGTGGCAAGCCTACTGCAGGTATTATTACCCAGCCAGATAGCGTATGTCCTGGAGCACCTTTTGTAGCCAAAGCTTCTGGCGCTACCCCCAATCCATTTTCTACCTATGGCGTACAATATCAATGGCAGGCAGCACCAACTGCTACAGGCCCTTGGACCACTATTACAGGCGCGACAATCACTTCGCTATCGTTCCCGGGTATTTATAACGATACCTTCTTGAGAATGATTGTACAATGCGATAGTGCTAAGCCTGTACCTATGTATGACACTACACCAGTAAAACACATCACCCTTATTACGCAGTCATTTAACTGTTATTGTTATTCTGGTGCATCCAACGATATTCTTAATGTGAACATCGGTAATTTAAAATTAATAGCTGCAGGCAAGGATACCTTAATTAATAATGGTAATGGATTGCCTAGCTTTATAAACAAAGGTATTTATCGTCCATACACTTTATTTACAGGCCTATCGCCTATCCGAGAAATAAATAGAGATACTACCTACGACTTTTCGGTAATGGGTGTCACGCGGGATACCTTTGCCTTTAGCACTTCCGGAGTTGCTCTGTATATAGATTATAATGCGGATGGTATTTATAATGCAACCACAGAGTTGGCAGCTTTTAAAGTTATTAGTGGTACCTCTGCCTCGTTTGTTACTAGTTTTACAGTGCCACCAACAGCTACCTTAGATACAGTGGGTATGCGTGTGGTAATGAAAAAAGGTGCAGCCACAGCAATGGACGTGCCACCCTGTGGTGCATATAATGACGGAGAGACTGAAGATTATCTTTTGATTATCTCCAACCCTAGATGCCCTGGACCTTTGTTGCCTGGCACTACCTATATTTCAGACACATCCATGTGTGACGGCTATGCTGCAACTATCTGGAATGTTGGGCACGCAACCAATATGTCTAAAATGCATTGGGAGTGGGAATACTCTTTGGATAATGTTATTTGGGCGAATGTTCCGATGTCTAAATTTGTAGATACCATTGAACCAATTGTAAGACAGTCTACCTATTATCGATTGAGAATGGTTTGTGAAAATACGCTAGACACAATTTATTCTAATAAAGTTTATATCAAGCTTAAGCAACCATACAAATGCTATTGTTACAGCATTTCTAAAGGAGGTGCTTTAGGTGACAGCTCAGACATTACAACCTTTATAATTGGGACATTTGTTGCCAACTCTGGTGGTCCACATTTAAAAAATCCAGGAGCCAACCGCCGTCGTACCGATCGTACCGATTTGCCTGCTATAGAATTGTATTCCCAAGATAAATATCCAATAGCAGTTTATCATACGCTCAAAGGAGCTACTCATGCCAATGCTAAGATTTCAGTATTCATGGATTATAACCACAATTTACAATATGATGGTGCATCAGAATTAGCTTGGTCAAGAGTAACGACTGCAACAGATTTTTATCCACATGACACTATTACTATTCCTTTTGCTATTATTCCTAATGTAGAAACAGGAATGCGAATAGTATTGAATAACGACCTTGGTACAAGCAACCCAAATAGTTTCGGATGTGATGAATTTGAATCTGGCGAAATTGAGGATTACTTAGTTATTTTCCGTAAAAGGTCTACAGGAATAGGAGAAGTTACAAATGTTGACAATCTTCAAATTTACCCTAACCCTAACAATGGTGCATTTACAATTTCTTTTAATCCTACTCAAAGCATTAAAGAAGCTAAAGTAATTGTTACAAATATGACTGGTCAGCAAGTATTTGCCGAGCAATATACAAATATCAGCAGTCAATTTAATAAGAGTATTAGTTTAGGAAATCAAGCTTCAGGCGTTTACTTTATAACACTCGTTGCTGATGGACAGAAATCAGTAAACAAGCTTATTGTACGATAAGAGTTTGAATAGATTGAGTGAACATAAAAGCCCAATTTCTACCTAGAAATTGGGCTTTTTATATAAATAAAAGTCCTCAAAAAAACAACTAGTTTATTTTGAAAAATAAATATGAATCATTACCTTCGTAAGGTATATTTATAATAAAAACAATGCAACAAGGAAAAGTAAAATTTTTTAATGAAGCCAAAGGTTTTGGTTTCATTACGCCAAACGACGGCACGCAAGACATTTTTGTACACGCTACAGGTCTTATTGACAAAATTCGTGAGAACGATGAAGTTTCTTACGAAGTTCAGGACGGAAAAAAAGGTTTGAATGCCGTAGATGTAAGAATCGCACAGTAATCAAACCAATTGGCCCCTTAAAAGAAAAGGTCTTGCAATATATATTGCAAGACCTTTTTTGGGTGTTTTAAGGAAAGTTTTAATTGTCAATCGAGTTTTCAACAAATTCGTTGATTGATGCTTTCGTATTTTCTGAAACATTTACCAAAGGCAAGCGCAGCGTGTCTCCACAAATATTCATTTTGTTAAGCACGCACTTTGCTCCAGCCGGATTTCCTTCGCAAAAAAGTAAATCAATACCTTTTAGTAGTTTGTAATGCAGTTTTTTTGCTGTTGTAAAATCACCCGCTATGCCAGCATTTACCATAGTGCAAAAATCTTTTGTGAAACAGTTAGCTGCAACAGAAATAACACCACTAAACCCAATTGCCAATTGTGGCACAATCAAATCGTCATCTCCTGATAGGATCGCGAAATGAGGAGGCGCGGTTTGTACATAATCCATACATTGTTTCATATTTCCGCTAGCCTCTTTGATGGCTACGATGTGCGAAAATTCATTCGCCAAACGTACAGCTGTAGCGGGTAAAATATTGCCTGCTGTGCGCCCAGGTACATTGTACAAAATAATGGGCAATTTGCAAGCAGTGGCAATAGCTTTGAAATGCTGATAAATACCTTCTTGGGTAGGTTTGTTGTAATAAGGCGATACGCTGAGAATGCCAGAAACGCCCGTCCAATCATATGTTTCAATCAATTTTACAACTTCGGCAGTATTATTGCCACCCATACCACAAACCACTGGCACACGTCCTGCATTATGCTTTACCACATGCGCGAGAATTGATTTTTTCTCTTCGCTGCTTAGGGTGGGTGTTTCGGCAGTTGTGCCTAGCGCCACAAGATAATGGACACCATTGGTAATAACGTGGTCTATTAAGGTGCTAAGGCTACTAAAATCGATACTGCCATCATTATGAAAAGGGGTAACAAGTGCTACACCGGTACCGCGAAAAATATGGTTCATTTGTTTTTGTTCTAAAAATTAAAAAGTAATTTATCGTTCTTCGTAAAAGCCCATTTTCGAGAACTTTTCGATACGGTCGTCGATACGTTTTTCAGCATCTATTTTACTAAGCTCGGCTACAGATTCTATCAAATAACTTTTGAGGGTTGCCGCCATCTCTTCCGGGTTGGTTTGAGCGCCTCCTAATGGCTCTTTCAGTACATCGTCAACCAAATTAAAACCCAACATATCTTCTGAAGTTAGTTTTAGTTGCTCTGCAGCAGTTACCTTATAATCCCAACTGCGCCACAGAATTGTAGAGCAGTTTTCGGGTGAAATTACCGTGTACCAAGTATTTTCGAGCATGGCTACTTTGTCGCCTATGCCGATACCGAGTGCTCCGCCAGATGCCCCTTCGCCTATGATAACGCATATCACAGGAACGGTAAGGTTAGTCATTTCAAATAAATTTCTAGCAATTGCTTCACCTTGTCCGCGCTCTTCGGCTTCGAGGCCTGGGAATGCACCGGGAGTGTCTATAAAAGTGATGATGGGATGATTAAATTTTTCAGCCATTTTCATCAATCTCAAAGCTTTTCGGTAACCTTCTGGGTTTGCCATCCCGAAATTGCGTAGTTGGCGCATCTTAGTATTCGAGCCTTTTTGTTGGCCCAATACCATCACTGGTTTGCCATTTAGCTTTGCCATTCCACCAACCATGGCCTTATCGTCTTTTACCTGGCGGTCACCAAAGAGTTCTGTAAATTCTGTAAATATCTGATCGATATAAAATAAGGTATAAGGTCTTTCTGGGTGGCGGCTAAGCTGCACACGCTGCCATGGGCTTAGGTTTTCATAAATCTTGGCACGTGTTGTAGCAATAGTATTTTCCAATTCTTGGATGGCGCTACTCATGTCAATATTATTTTTAAGTGCCGTTTCTTTAAGCTTATCTAACTGTTGATAAAGCTCTTCAATCGGTTTTTCAAAATCTAGAAACTGCATAAAAAAGTCGTTTTTAATGGACGACAAATGTAGCACAAAAATAATTTTCAAAGAGTTTTGGAATTTCAAAAGAAAAGGCACTATATTTGCAACCCCAACGGGAAAAGGATTGGTAGTTCAGTTGGTTAGAATGCCGCCCTGTCACGGCGGAGGTCGCGGGTTCGAGTCCCGTCCAGTCCGCAAAAGAAAAGATAAACCCTTGTAAGTCAATGATTTACAAGGGTCTTTTGTTTTCGGGGGACACGTAGGGGGGCAAAAAATTGTTCTTTGCTCTTTTAAAGCACACAATAGATACCAATAATGTCCCTCGCACTCGTACGCACATGCGCGTATTGTTTTACTTTTCTCCAAAGGAATGGGCATTGTGACAACAAATTAACTGCAAAATTTAAAATACATTAATTGGTATGCTCGGGTGCAGGTTTCCATACATTGCCCAAACGATTTTTTTTTAAAGTACCAAAGGTTTTCCTTTAATGGCATAATTTCTTAATGTCTGATTGACATGATTTAATATCCAATCCGAATTCAACTATGCCAAAGCTAAATTTTGGAAAAGGTTTGATCGAATATCACTTTGACTATTAAGCAATATTTTCTACTTTGTAGGTCTTGTGAGAAAAGATGCTAATAATAATTGTCCGTTTGGGTCTAAAATTATTGAAACAATAATTTTGTCCGCACTTTTTTTGTTGCCTCC
>JADLEN010000123.1 GCA_020846105.1 Chitinophagaceae bacterium
ATAAAACGATTTATGGCTATGAAATTTACTCAATTTTTTACAGTGGCGGCTACTGCCATTTTGTTGTGCAATAATGCTCTGGCCCAGGTAAATAAGTTTGTAGACTCGACAAGCGGTAGCGATGCCAATACGGGCAATAGCTGGGCAGCGGCCTACAAGACTATGGATAAGGCGCTAAACGAGGCTAATGCTGCTACGAGTATCAAAACAATAAGCGTGGCCAAAGGGCACTTACTACCCTGGCGATAGGTTGCTGACGGATAGGAATACTGCGTTTGCTATACTGCGGTCGGACTTGAAAATATATGGCGGCTACCCTGCGGGTGGTGGCACTAGAGATATTGCGAGGCAGCCTGTGGTGCTAAGTGGCGACATAGGCACCGTGGGCACTGCTACAGACAATAGCTACCACGTGATGGTGATATCGGTAAGTGGCACCACTACTGATAGTATAGTGGTGGACGGGCTAACGATAAAAGAAGGCTATAGTATTGGGGCGGCTTCGAGTAGCACTTATGGTAGCTATTCGGTAACGCAAGGGAATGGTGCTGGGATAAGTATCACCACGGTATCGGCAAATAGAAAAGTGGCCTTGAGAACGGTAACTTTGTCTTATAACCAAGCTAATACTGGTGGCGCTATTTATAATGCAAGCCGCTCTGCTTATTTTGCAAATTGTGTTTTTACCAGAGATACAGCAGAGGTGAGTGGTGGTGCTATTTATAATGCAGGCTCTACCGCTACAACTATAAGTGGCTGTCAGTTTTCGCTAAATACTGCGAATACCACTACGGCATCGCTAGGTGGCGGCGCTATATACAGTACTGGCTACACGCTGTTGGATATTGTTAATAGCACATTCACAAGCAACCGCTCTTTTAGAGAAGGTGGTGCGATTATGAATTACGTTTCTGCGAATACGGCAAGTATCAAAGGCTGTACGTTTACGTCTAACAGATCTAGCAATCCTGGCGGTGCAATGATGAATAACTCGACGAGACCGGTGATAGATTCTTGTATATTTTTTGAGCAATAGAGCCTCTACGGGTGGCGCCATTTTTAATAATTTTACTACAGATGTATCGATTACACAATGTAGGTTTGCGGGCAACAACTCGTCAAACGAAGGTGGTGGGATATTTATAAACTCTTCTTCCAATACGGTAGTTACCAATAGCTTGTTTAGTGGCAATATAGCTACAGACCAAGGTGGAGGTATACATAATAGCGGATCTTCGTCAAGCTTTTTCAACAATACCTTTTCGGGCAACAAGGCACTTGATGGTGGTGCTATAAGTATGGTAGGCACTTCCTCGCCAATAGTACGTAATAATATATTATATGGCAATAGTGCAAACGAAATATATGTGGTGACGGCCACGCCAACCGTTACTTATTGCATAGTGGCTGGTGGCTATACGGGCACGGGCAATATTAGTAGCGACCCCTTATTTATCAATGCTCCATCTTATACTGGCGCACCCTTTACTACCGGCGATTATCATATCAACTTTTGCTCACCTGCTATCAATAGCGGTGCGCTAGGCACTTATTCAGCAACTATAGGCACAGTAGATTTTGTCGGAAAAGCCAGAGTAGTAGGCACTGTGGATATGGGCGCTTATGAAAAACAAAGCACCATTAGTACCGGAAATTATGGCAACAATGCTGCACTGAGCAAGCAAAGCTCTAACACACTCACCTTTATACCTGCTTGCGAAGACGCAACTTGGACCTACTACGCCGACCCCAACAATACCGATAGTCTTGCGTTTGGTATTAAATGGGGTGCAACAAATGCCCTTGCAAAAGCTGCTGCGCAAATAAACCTTGTATTAGACACGGGCAATAGATACTCATCGAACGGTAGCACAGTAGGTGTATGCGCTATGAAACGATATTGGAATGTAAACCTTGGTGCTACGAGCCTAGTAGATTCTGTGCAAGTACGGTTCTTTTTCAACCCAGCAGACACGTTGGCCATGAGGGCAAAACTTGCAAGCGAAATCGTAGGTTCTGTATACAACTTACATTGGTTCAAAACAGCGGGCTCGGCATATGACCCTGCAACAGTAGATTATAACAATATCAACAGTGGCAACTATTACAAACTCACAACATATACTTATGGTACACTGAATGGCGTTAGCTACGTAGAGTTTACCAACGTGGGTTCTTTCAGTGGTGGCACAGCCGTAATAGGCGCAGGTGCAGCACCATTGCCATTACAGCTATTGGCTTTTGATGCGCAAAAAGAAAACGACAAGGTGAAAATAAAATGGCAAACAGCTGCCGAAAGCGAAATACAACAATATGAAGTAATGCGCAGCACAGATGGCGCACAATGGACCAAAATAGCTACACAAGCACCCAACGCCAAAGTGCAAAACAATTACGAAATTTTGGATGCACCTACAATGGAAGGTAATCTTTACTATAAACTTAAAATAGTAAACCAAGACGCATCAATACAGTGGAGCAGTACCATAACTATTGGAATAAATAGAGAAATAACCACAATAAAAATATTCCCAAACCCAAGTACTGGCCAGCTATTTATTGATAACAATAGTAGCAACACTAATGTAAACTTTAAAATCACCAACACTATGGGCAAGGTATTGTTGCAAGACTATAAACTAGAAAAAGGCATCAATAAACTGAACCTTGAGCATTGGGCACCAGGCATTTATTATCTTTTATTGCAAGACTCCGAAACAAGGGTGTCGAAATTTATTATCCAATAATAATACCATTCTCACTTAAAGAAAATGCCCGCTAATGTGCGGGTATTTTTTTTGCCAAAACAATTGAATAATTTTACAGCATAATGGTAAAATCGGTTATAATAAAACACACCAAACAATGGATTGCAGATGTGGTGATAGGCTGCGGTTTTTGCCCTTTTGCGCGCAAGGTGGTGGTAGAAAACAGCATCCGATATGTGGTGGTGGAGGGCGTGGCACTGCATACCCACTCTGGTATAGTAACAGAAGAATTGGCGCTACTAGCAAGCGATAAAAGCATCGAAACGACCCTCATTATTTTTTCGACAGCTTACGAACATTTTGGGGCTTATTGGCAGCTGGTGCAGCAATCGGAAAAGCTGCTGAAGCGAAAAAATTACGAAGGCGAGTTTCAGATTGCGAGTTTTCACCCTGCATATCTTTTTGCTGGCGCAAATGAGGATGATGCGGCCAACTACACCAACCGCTCGCCCTACCCAATGCTGCATTTGCTAAGAGAAGATGGCTTGGCGGCAGCAATAGCGCATTACCCCAATGCCGAGAAAATACCCGAACGCAATATTGCTTTTGCAGAGGCCAAAGGCGTGGCTTATATGCGGGCTTTGCTGGCCAAAGCCATGCGCTAGCGGTGCCGATAAATACGGAAACTGCCGAGTGATTGTAGCAATTGGTACTGTGTTAATTGTAGCTGCGCAATGGGCTTATCGTCTTCTGAAATGATTATAAAATCTTGCTGCGCAAAATTGCAATTGTAGCTACTGAGCTGTGCATGCCCTTGCAATAAATAGTGAAAATAGAAAGACTCGTCGGACAGCCATACTTGCGCATTGGCGGGAATGTGCTGCTTGGCAGGCTGCAATTGCTGGTAAAAAGCAGTGGTGTCTTGGTCGTACAAGAGTGTGGACTGATGCTGCACAAAATAAGCAAAATAAGCAAAAGACCATGCGGCAACAATAGCTATAGACAAGGCTTTGACGGCTTTAAATTGTTGCCAATAGTTTTTGCACAACTGTGCAACAACAAGCAAAAACAATAAAAGACTAAGATGTAACTGAAAGCCAATAGCACGGATAAATGTAAGGTGCTGCATGAGCAATACCACGAGTAAAATACTGCACCAATTGAAAACATAGAATACCAAAAAACGACGCGAAATGTGCGTTTTTACAAACAAGGCAATGATAAAAGGAAGGGAAAACAAAACAACTAAGCAATAGCTAGCCAACTGCGGCAAGGCAAAAAGCGTGGGCAAAATAGTGTCGGTAAAATAGTGCGCGAAAAGCTGCACAAGATGGCCAGCTCCCATGCCCGAACTGGCAATGTATTTATTGGCAAAAACCGCACCAACACCCGAGTAGCAAAACACGGGCAAATACACCAGAAAAGCCCCTGCAACACTAGCTGCCATAGCCCACCAAAAAGGCATAAAGAATTGCCTACGATGCAGCATCAATGCAAAAGCCAGCAAAGACTGAAATACGAAAAAATAGACAAATGTGGGCAATACCCAAAAGCCCAAAACGTTGGCAATGACCATAAGCAATAATAAATATGGCCGCTGCTGCGCTGCAAAAAAGTAATAATAAAATGATACAAAACTGAGCCATTGCAACCAGTAGCTCATAGCGTATCCGCGGGCTTGGCTACCAAAACCCCAAACTGCAAATTGCTGTGCCAATAGCAGGCAACACAAAAATGCCAAAACACGATACCCTAACAAGCGCACCAAAAACAAATAACTACCTAATATCAGGGCTATGTAAAAAAAGCCAGAAAGCAAGCGACCACTAGCAATATAATTGTGGGACAGGGAACCAGAAAAATGATTGAGCAAGCCGAAAAGCAGGTGGTTGTTGGGTATGGGATAGTACGTGAGCAAGTGTGCAATAGGCTGCTGCGCAAAATTGTATGCAGTGAAAACCTCGTCGGTACAGACGGTAGTGGCAGTGTAGGCATGGGCAAACAATCGTATACAAATAATTGCAAGTGCTGCCATAATAGGCCAATGTATTTTGAAAAAACGAAGCTGCGCCTCTATTGCCGACCGTATTTTTTCTTTATCAAAATGAACATAGCAATAGGCTACAAAAAATATTAGTAGGGGAATAGAAAGCAACAGTAAAAAATCGGCCTGCTGCTTGAGTGAAGTCGTAAAAACTTGCTGTTTAAAATCTGCCTGTCGAAAAAAACAACTACTCAATGACAAGTAGTCTTGCAGTAAGGCTTGGCGACTGTGTAAAAGATAATAAACTACAAACACCAAATAAGCCAGTACAATGCTAATTGGTATAAATAGTCGGCGTAAGGAAATTGGCTTTTTCAATAGCGTGTATATTTTACAAAGCCGTCTTTTATTAAACGGTATCCATAAAGCTTTTCTCCACTTTGTTGAAGATAAGCGTACCCAACAATACCACTACTACGGTAAATATGCTAGCGTATAAAATACCGCCCCATGAAAAAGAGCCACCGCCTGCACCAAGAAAAGCATAGCGAAAAGTTTCTATCACAGGCGTCATAGGATTGAGCATAAGTATTGTTTTGATTTCTGGCTTCATACTCAATGAGCTAATAGGATAGATAACTGGCGTAGCATACATCAATAATTGCACAGCAAAAGAAAGCAAGAAAACTAAATCGCGATACTTGTTGGTCATAGCCGTAACTATGAGGCCAAAACCTAAGCCCAAACCGCCCATTATCAATATCAACAACGGCAGCAAAGCTATGGTAGCATTGGGCTCTATCACATCAGTAGTATTGAGGTAATACAGCCAATAAACAAAAAACAACATAAACTGGATACTCAGTTTCACCAAATTACTGACCACAATAGACAATGGCATAATAAGTCGTGGGAAATAAACTTTGCCAAATACAGCAGCATTATCACGAAAAACAGTAGATGTTTTGTTGAGACAATCGGCAAAATAGGCCCATAAAGTAGTGCCTGCCATATAAAACAAAATAGAAGGCACTGTTCCTGTTTGTATACCCGCTATATTGTTGAAAACAAATTGAAAAGTATAGGCCGTAATAAGTGGCTGCAAAAAGAACCAAATAGGCCCAAGAATAGTTTGCTTGTAAGTGGCCACAAAATCACGGCGAACGAGCAATAGTAGCAAATCGCGGTAGCGCCAAACCTCCTTTATCTGAAGATCGAAAAGGCTAGTAGTGGGTTGTATTACCTCTGTCCATTGCTCTGTATGCTGATTGTGCGTTTGTTCCATATCCTTAAGGGTTGCAAATATAGCTTTAAAAATAGGATATTAAAAAGCCCATTATGGTCATTTGCCCATAATATTTGCAATTGTCAGAAGTATTCTTCATTTTGCTGGCCCTTACAATAATTTTACAAAAACAAATTTGATGAAAAAACTAGTAGCCCTAATGCTGGGAATGAATTGTTTTGTGGCATCTGCCCAAAATACTTATCGCTCATATGTCAAGGATAATATCACTTTTCGCGAGCACCCAATAGACATTACCAAAATGGTTGTGACTGTAAAATTTGCTCCAGAAAAAGGGTTGGTAATGGGCAAAGTGACCCATCATTTTACAGTGCTCCAAAAAAATGTAGATTCAGTATTTTTTGATGCTCCAGACATAAAAATATTAAGTGCAACGCTCAACAATAAGCAACTAAAATATACAACAACCAAAACAGGCCTGTGGGTAAATCCGAGCAACACGCTACACTGGGACGAACAGGGAGCAATAACTTTTGAGTACGAAGCAAGCCCGCGCAGAGGTATCTATTTTATTGGATGGGATATTCCTGAAAAC
>JADLEN010000124.1 GCA_020846105.1 Chitinophagaceae bacterium
AGAGGGATACAGGAGTAATGCCATTTTCGTAAACCTAATAATGGTAATTGCGCAGGAGTAGCTGATGGAGATATTGCTGCCGGAAAAATTATAAGCCCAAACAGCGGGCGTAGGGCTACCAGTAGCGAACTGAAAATCAATACTCCTATTAGCGTGCAAATCCGAAATCAAGACAACGATGCAGTTGCCAATTACAGCATTAGCTATAAGGTAAATACTGCAGCTTGGAAAACGCTAAGTGGCTTTACTATAGCTGCCAATACTACTGCATTGGTAGTGGTCGATACCTTTGATTTTAGGGATACAATTACTTACACCATTACATTGGCTATCCATAATTTAGACAAGCCCGACCCCGTATCAGCAAATGATACTATTGTAAAAGTTTTAAAGCACTTGCCCAATAATATTTTGTCACTTAGCAGTACTGTTTTTAACGACTTTGAAAGCCTGCCCGACCTTACACTGTACAGCGATACCATTGGTTTTTCTAAAGATGGTTTTTGGGATTATGCCACGAGCAACACAGATACAGGCCGTATGCGTACACGAATTCCGGGTAGCAAATTGGTGAAAAGTAGTAGGTCAATAAGTATGGATGTTAATGTAAATAACAAACAAACAGTAAATTATGTAACGGCTACCTTCAACCTCAGCAATTACGATACTTCGATAGACGAGGTGCGTTTCGATTTTGACTATGAAATGCGGGGAATGCCTGTACTACGAGATAGCAACAAAGTATGGGTAAGAGGCTCGGACCTGCTCAATTGGATACCTGTATATACCTACAGCAATGTGTATGATACGGTAAAAATGCACAACTCTGGTACGCTTTCCCTTCGCGAAATTTTCGCCAAAAACAATCATGCTTTTTCCACAAGTACCCAGATTCGTTTTGGGCAATACGATACCACGCTTATCGTGGACGACAATTTTGGAGGTGGGCTCACTATTGATAATGTGCGCCTGTATAAAGTGCTCAAAGATGTGCAATTGACAAGAGTGGTAGCGCCTACTTATAGCGATTGCGAAATTGCCACAACAGATGTGTCGTTGATGGTAAGAAATGCCACGGTAAATACAGTAAAAGACATTGCTATTGCCTATAGCCTAGATGGCGGTGCGCCAATTGTAGAGGCTATCTCCGATAGTTTGCTAGGCAATGATAGCTTGTTGTACATTTTCAAAGCACCAATTATTAGCCTTAGTCTTGGCAAGCACAGTATCAAAGCTTGGATTCATACTATTGGCGACGATTTTCCGAACAATGATACCATTAGTGATTATATCTTTTACAACTCAGCTTATGTAAATCAATTTCCGATACTTCAAAACATGGAGGACAATGATGGTGGCTGGTATGTAAATGGTCGAAACCCTAGCTGGGCTTGGGGAGTGCCCAATGGTAATAATATTAACACCGCAGCAAGTGGCAGCAAAGTGTGGAAAACCAACCTCAATGGCAATTACAATGCTAGTGAATTATCGTACTTAGTGTCGCCCTGCTACAATACTATTGTGCTTGCCAATCCTATGATTAGCTTCAGTACCGCATTTGACCTAGAGCGCTGCGTAGCTGTGTGTGATAGGGTATATATAGAGTACTCTTGGGATAATGAACAAACTTGGACACGCCTAGGCACCAATGGCAAAGGCACCAATTGGTACAATAATGAAATGCACAATGTATGGAATGGTAAAGAAACAAGATGGCACGTTTCTTCTTTCGAGCTGCCACGTGCTGAGCAGCTGAAGCTCCGTTTTGTGATGGCCAGCGACATGGGTACCAACTATGATGGTTTTGCAATAGACGATATTCATATTTACGATAGACAAGCAGTTATAGCAAAAGTGAATACTAATATTAATACTAAATCTGACCCACAAAATATAGACGCAGACAAGTGGTCAAATGTATTGTTTGGCAATGAGCTACTTGTGGCTATCCGCCCAAGCTACTTGCCATTGGCTAATATACAAGTGCAAGCATTTGCCCAAAACGAGAGGCAGGATACTGTGAAACGCCAGTACATTTTTCCAAGAAGCTACTTGGTTTCAAAGCCTACAATGGCCAACGAAAGCGGGCTTCGCTTATTTATTACCGATGCCGAAGCTAATAAAGTGTTGGATGATACTAGCTGTGCAACGTGTACCAAGCCTGTAGATATATACCGCACAGGCATTACGCAGTATGTAGATGATGCCAATAACACAGAAGATAATTTGCTTGGCAACAACAGTGCTAAAGGAAGTACTTTCCGACCATACAATACGGTGGCTTGGGTGCCTTATGACGATGGATATTATGCCGAATTCAATACCAAAGAGTTTGGAGAGTTTTGGCTGAACAATGGTGGCATACTCGGCACTCTGCCTGCCAATACCCAATACGTAGCACTTGCTGCCCAAAGATACAATGACGACCAAGCTTTGCTTATTTGGCAAAGTCCTATAGATACACAGATGAAACAATACAAACTGCTTCGCTCTACGGACAATGTAAATTTTGAATTGATAGATTCTGTAGTAGCCCAGCAAAAGCTTGGTGCTAGCTACCAATACTACGATGTGCCTAAACTGCAAACAGGAGCAGAGGTGTATTATAAATTGCAATGCGCCGCCCAAAACGATAAAGAATTTTACAGCAATACTGCCAGCTTGTCTTGGACGCTAGGCCATCAGTTGCTAGCGCTATACCCCGTGCCTAGTGGCAATGGGCAGTTGCGTGTAAAATGGACTGGCCCAGTAAATGCTAAACTTAGCTATTTCCTTACAGATATGACAGGCAAGAATGTTTTTGCAGGTACGGTCAATGCCGGGCAATGGCAAAACGAATCGGTGATTGATCTTAACTTTCTGGCTAAGGGCATGTACATAATTCACCTACAAATAGGTGCAAATAATTATACCGAAAAAGTAATCTTTAAATAAAACACAATAAAATATTGAGGGCTCTTTGATAGCTTTGTTTTCCCTATTTTCGCTCCTCAAAATAAATGAGCTATACGCAATGCACGATTTGATAGAGTTTTTTAAAGATTTGATGAACGCCGAGAAACTTGCGGCATTGGTAACTGCCTATGGTGGGCTTTATTTGGTGGCTTTAATCATCTTTGCCGAAACAGGCTTATTCGTTGGTTTCTTTTTGCCAGGCGACTCTCTATTATTTGTCACAGGGTTTATGATAGCAAACTCGCTTACCCCTTTCGAAAGTAATGCAATTAACGTTCCTTTCTGGATCATACTTATATCTATAGCTGGTATTGTAGGCAACTCTGTGGGGTATTGGTTTGGGAAAAAGACCGGCCACCTCATCTTTGAACGTAAAGACACATGGCTATTCAAGAAGAAACATATACAAGATGCGCACGACTTTTATGAGAAAAAGGGTGGTGCTGCAATAATACTAGCGCGTTTTGTACCCATTATACGCACTTTTGCGCCTATCATAGCAGGTGTAGTAGATATGGACCGCAAGAAATTCTTTTACTTCAATGTGCTTGGTAGCTTCTTGTGGGTAGCTTCGATGATACTGTCGGGTTACTTTTTGGGTACCAACGAGTGGGTGAAGCACAACTTTGAGAAAATAGTACTTGGCCTGATTGTGGTAACAACAGCACCAGTGATTTACAAAATGTTTTTTGCCAAAAGCAAGCCAAGCCCTACCGTAGAATAACTGCGCTGCACCTAGCCTATGAAGCAAATAGTCCAAAACCTGAATACCGGCGACACCTCACTCATAGATGTGCCAATGCCCGAGGTAATGGACGGACATCTGCTGATACAAACTGCTTGTAGTGTAGTATCGGCGGGTACAGAGCGGATGCTCATAGACTTTGGGAAAGCCAACTGGATAAACAAAGCACGGCAGCAGCCCCAAAGGGTAAAAGAAGTGCCGGATAAAATAAAGACAGACGGCCTAAGTGCAACCATAAATGCTGTAAAGAGTAAAATAAACACCCCCATAACACTAGGCTACGCCAATGCCGGCACCGTGATAGGCATAGGCAAAGGCGTAACTGGCTATAAGCTAGGCGACAGAGTAGCATCCAACGGGGCGCATGCCCAAGTGGTGCAAGTGCCCCAAAACCTAGTAGCCCACATACCCGATAATGTACCCAACGATGCCGCTGCTTTTACGGTAATAGGTGCTATAGCACTGCAAGGCATAAGGCTGATACAGCCTAGCTTTGGCGAGACGGTAGTGGTGTATGGCCTAGGCCTTATAGGTCAGATAGCGGTGCAGCTATTACTAGCCAATGGATGCCGTGTAATAGGCATAGACCTAGACCCCCAAAGATGTACACAAGCGCAGCAGTGGGGCATAGCCACCATCTGCACGCAAGAGCAGCCTATGCCTGTGGCTGCAATAATGCAGGCTACCCAAGATGTAGGTGCCGATGCTGTGCTAATAACAGCTGCCGCTACAAACGATAATATAATGGCACAAGCAGCAGCAATGAGCCGCAAGCGAGGGCGTATAGTATTGGTAGGGGTGGTGAACATGAATCTAAATAGAGCAGACTTTTATAAGAAGGAAATAAGCCTACAAGTAAGCTGCGCCTACGGCCCTGGCCGATATGACTACGACTATGAGCAGCAGGGCAACGACTACCCAATAGGTTTTGTACGCTGGACGGCAAAGCGCAACTTTGAAGCGGTGTTGCAAGCTATGGCCGCGGGGCAGCTACAGGTATGCGGCCTTATAACTAAGCGAATACCGCTAAGCGCCTATGCCGATGTGTATGATGAGCTGCACAGTACGAACAATAGTGTAGTGCTTTTTGAACATACAGAGCCTGTGAGCCTAGCACGAAACGTGGTGCTGCCACAGCACAAGGCTGCACCAAACAATAGTAAGGGCATAGCCATAATAGGTGCTGGAGCCTATGCAGCCAAGGTAATAGTGCCAATGCTGCAAGCGGCTGGTGCTAGCATACATACCATAGCTAGCAAGGGCGGGCTGAGTGCGGTGCAACTGGCCCAACGCCACAAAATACCTATGGCTACCACTGCACTAGCCGATATATACAGCGACCCAAACATACATACCGTGGTAATAGCCACTACACACAGTAGCCATGCGGCACTGTGCATTGAGGCTTTGGAGGCGGGCAAACAAGTATTTGTAGAGAAGCCACTGGCACTAGATATGCAAGAACTAATGGCGGTGAAGGTAGCGCTAGAGGCTGCCGGAGGCAGCATGGTAGTAGGCTACAACAGGCGCTATGCACCACTAGCTGCCAAGGCCAAAACCCTGATGAGCGGCGGAGCCAAGAATATAAACATTACGGTAAATGCTGGTAGCATTGCTGCCAATCATTGGCTGGCAGATAGCGCCAAGAACGGCGGTAGGATAGTAGGCGAGCTGTGCCATTTTATAGATTTGGTGAGCTATATATGCGATAGCAAGGTGCTAGCCGTATGTGCTAGCAGCATAGCCAATAACCCGGATGACGCTACTGTGCTGCTGCGCATGGCCGATGGTAGTGCTGCCACTATCAACTATTATACCAATGGTAGCAAGGCGTACCCCAAGGAGCGTATAGAAATACATGGCCAAGGCAAGACTGTGCTTATAGATAATTGGAAAGCACTGAAGGGCTATGGCATAGGGGCGCTAAGTAATAGTAGTGCTGCGCAAAACAAAGGTCATGCACAACAGTTTGCAGCATTGCAAGCACAGATAGCAGGCAATGGCCCTGCGCTCATAGGCTTTGATAGCTTGTATAATACAAGTGCGGCTGCGATAGCCGCTGTAGATAGCTTGCAGCAACAATGCTGGATAAGTATCTAAACCAATACCCCAACAATATACAATAGAGATACTAGCCACGATGGCTAGCTGCTGTGCTGTGCGCTAGTAAAGACTATGGCCTATGCCTGGCTGTGGCTGTGCAGTGGCTGGCATGCCTACAGCAAAGCCCAATAGTAGCTGCGAAAGCTGAGCCTGCGCCAGATGGCAGAGGATACCCCGCTGAAGCCTTGCGGCGCTGGCCCTGTGGCGGAGTAGCAACGGACAGCTGGAGACCCAAAGCTTAATAGTAAGACAATGCCCAATCGCCCAAGAGCTGGTGATGGGTGGGGAAATGGCTTATTTGACTACAGGATTCATGTAATAGACTACGCCCTCGTTGGCGATGATGAGCTCGCCGGGCTGGCAGTTGATGACTTGGAATGGTCGCTCGTCTTTGCCGGCGGTGTAGAGGATGCCGTTGTCGTAGCGCTGTACTATCCAAGAGGCTTGGTCTGTGAGGTCGTCGAAGCCGAAGATTTTGGCGGTGATGGCGTCTGGGGTTTCTTCTATGGCTACTAGGCGTATGAGGCGGTACTTAAGCTCGGGCTGCAGGGGTGTGGTGCTGGTGCGTTTGTAGCATTTCCATATGCCTACGAGGGGCTCTATGGTGGTGGGTACGGTGCCTAGCTTGATGGTGGCTGGGGCTTTGTACTTGAGCTTGTTGGTATTGGGGGTGGGGCGTGCGGGTTTGTTGCTGTAGCGGCGCATTTCTAGCTCTAGGCCGTCTTCGGCGGCAAGGCGCATCCTGTCGTCGGTTTGGTTTATGATATCATACTCGGTGCTGCCGAAGGTGAGTGTGGTGCCCACCTGTTTTAGGCGTACGCGTGGGGCTGTAGGGCTGCTGCGGCCCCAGATGCTGAGGTTGCTGCTGACGACTTCGAAAAAGAGGGTGTCTGCAAAGCGCTGTGGCTGGCCTGCGCGTATGCGGGCTACCTCTCGCCAAGCGCCTTTGAGGCTTTTGGTGGTGAATAGCTGCGCTGTGGCTATATGGCTGAGGAGCAGTAGGAAGGGTAAGATGAATGCTTTTTTCATAACTACTAATGCGCGTATATGGGCTGGGCGCTGCCCAAAAATATTGATTGTAGCTGAGGAAAACGAATTTTTTTGGTATGCGCTAGTAAGGGCTGTTTGGGGGTATGGGCGGTGCTGTATGGGGTGGTATAGTGTTGGTGGCTATAGGCATGGGATGGGGATTTTTTAAAAAGTGGTCGTTTCGATGCTCGTGGGGGGCGTTTCGATGCTCGTGGGGGTCGTTTCGATGCTTGTGGGGGGCGTTTAGATGCTCATGGGGGTCGCTTAGATGCTCATG
>JADLEN010000125.1 GCA_020846105.1 Chitinophagaceae bacterium
AAAATAGTTATCCATACTTATTGCAATTACTATACCATTTATGTGCTTTTTATTTCGTTCTGCTGTTAAAATTTTATCATAAAATGCCGATAATGCGACTTTTTAGGGCTTAAAACATTTTTTCATTGCCGTACATTCGTAATTCAATTTATCCATGCGCACACTATCCTTTATATCAGCAGCCTGTAATGCAAAAATAATTGGCCAGCAAGCCGACAAAATAATTAATGATATCATTACAGATTCGAGGCTGGTAAAAAGCCCAGAAACCTTGCTTTTTGCATGTATTGTTACTAAGCGCAATGATGGGCATCAATATATTGGCGCAGCCTATCAGCAAGGCGTTCGTAGTTTTTTAATTACAAAAGAAATAGACCAGAGCCAATATCCAGAGTCTTGTTTCTTATTGGTAAAAGATACAGTAGCGGCTTTGCAATTAATAGCAATTGCTGTTCGCAAACAATCAAACGTGCCCGTAATAGGTATTACGGGTAGCAATGGCAAAACCATTATCAAAGAGTGGCTGAACCACTTGCTCAGCGATAGTTTTAATATAGTGCGAAGCCCCAAAAGCTATAATTCGCAGATAGGCGTTGCATTGTCGGTATGGCAAATGATGGAGACGCACAACTTAGGAATTTTTGAAGCAGGTATTTCAGAGCCTGGCGAAATGGCACTGTTGGAAAAAATGATCCAACCGAGCATTGGCATTTTTACCAATATAGGCGAAGCACACAACCAAGGTTTTGTAAATACGCGTCAGAAAATCAATGAAAAACTTAGCTTATTTACACATACAAAATCGCTGATTTATTGCAGCGACTATTATGAACTTAATGAGGCAATAGCCCAATTTGCACATAACCGAAAAACTAATGACAGTAACGATTTGGCACTATTCAGCTGGTCTTACAAGCACGATGCAACCTTGCGTATTACTACCATCCTGAAACAAGATGGCCAAACAAATATTGAAGGTGTGTATAACAAGCAAAATACTGCCATTAAAATACCTTTTACAGATGCTGCATCTATCGAGAATGCTATTAATTGTTGGTGTCTCTTATTATTATTAAATATTGCGCAACAAAAAGTAGTTGACGGCATGGCAAGTTTAAAACCTATTGCCATGCGCTTAGAGATGCTGCAAGGCGACAATAATTGCTTGCTCATCAACGACACTTATAATGCAGACCTTCGCTCGTTGCGCATTGCATTAGATATGCTCGCGCAGCAAAAACAGCACACATCCCAAACGCTTATCCTTAGCGACTTGTACCAAACTGGAATGACTGAGGAAGCTTTATACACCGAGGTTGCAGCTATAATTGCAGACCAAAAAATAAATCGTTTTATTGGTGTTGGTACTTCATTGATGCGTCATCGCCATTTATTCGAGCGCAATAAAAATATGGAAACACTTTTTTTTCCAGACACCCAAAGCCTATTAAAACAAGTTTATTCCTTCAATTTCAACAACGAAGCAATCTTGCTTAAAGCTTCGCGGAGCTTTACTTTTGAAAAAATAATTTTATTGCTGGAGCAAAAAATACACCAGACAGTAATGACCATCAACCTATCTGCCTTACGGGGCAACGTAGCGGCTTTTCAGCGTAGGTTAAAACCTGCCGTAAAAACAATGGCAATGGTCAAGGCATCATCCTATGGCAATGGCGATTTTGAGATTGCCAATGTATTGCAACAGGCCCAGATAGACTACCTCACTGTGGCCTATGCCGATGAAGGGGTAGCGCTGCGCAAAGCCAATATAAAAGTACCCATAATGGTAATGAGCCCATCCACTGAGGCTTTCGATAGAATGATACTTTGGCAACTTGAACCTGAAATTTTTAATTTTCGCTCACTGAATCATTTTATACAAGTAGCAAACAGACTGGTTGTGAAAGACTATCCAATCCATTTAAAAGTAGATACAGGAATGCATCGATTAGGTTTTGTAGCCTCAGAAATTGCCGAGTTGATAAATATAATTACACAACATGCTTGCCTCCGTATTGCAAGTATTTTCAGCCATCTCGCCGCATCCGATGATATTGCTTTTGCCGCATTTACACACCAACAAGCAAGTGCATTTAATAGCATGAGTCAGCAAATAATAGAGGGTATTGGTTATAGGCCGTTATTGCATCTTTGCAATACGGCTGGCATAGCCATGTATCCCGAGTATCATTATGATATGGTGCGCTTGGGGCTTGGCTTATATGGTATTGATAGTAGCAATATAATCAATAATCAGCTAGAGCAAATAAGCACTTTGAAGACTACGATTGCGCAAATAAAAGAAGTAAATGCAGGCGATACAATTGGTTACAGTAGGCGTGGTGTTGTAAGTCGCAAAACCCGCATAGCTACTATATGTATAGGCTATGCCGATGGGCTGCCACGTGCATTGAGCAATGGTGAAGCTTATGTGATGATTAACAATAAGCCTGCAAAATTAATAGGCAATATAGCCATGGATATGTGCATGGTAGACATCACCGATATAGATGCCGTACAAGAGGGCGATGAAGCTATTGTTTTTGGGGCAGCCTTACCCATTCAGCAAATTGCAGCATGGGCCGGCACCATCCCTTATGAGATAATGACGAGTATTGCACAGCGTGTAAAGCGGGTGTACATTAACGAAGGTTAATGGCTCAAAAATTATTCCGCGAGCAGTTGCTCCTTTGCTTTTAGTAATGCTGCTTTTTGCGCAGCACTCACTTGTGGGTATTGTATTTTTAGCTTAGAAAATTCTTGCAAAATAATTTCACTTATTGCCAAGCGGGCACTCCATTTATTATCTGCAGGTATCACAAACCATGGCGCATCTTCGGTAGCAGTTTTGGCTATCATCTCTTCGTAAGCCGCTTGATAATTATCCCAAAGCAAGCGTTCTTTGAGGTCGCCAAGTGAGAATTTCCAGTTTTTGGAGGGGTTATCAATACGTTCTATAAACCGGTTTTTTTGTTCCTCTTTGCTCAGGTGCAAAAAGAATTTCATTACCACCGTTCCATTCTCTATGATATTATTTTCGAACCGTCTTATTTGCTTAAAACGGCTATGCCAAAAGGCATCATTTATATCACTTAGCTTGGTGATATTAGGTAGGTTTTCGCCCAAAATATATTCTGGATGCACACGCGTTACCAACACATTCTCGTAATGCGAGCGGTTGAAAATACCTATTTCGCCACGGGCCGGCAATGCCTTGTAGTGCCGCCAAAAATAATCGTGGTCTAGCTCGTTGCTGCTAGGCACTTTAAAGTTGGAAACCCGCACCCCTTGTGGGCTTAGGTTGGTCATCACGTGCTTCACCGCACCATCTTTACCGGCAGCATCCATTGCCTGAAAAACAATCAAAACGCTGTATTTGTCTTGGGCGTATAGTTTGTCTTGTAGCTCAGCAAGTTTTAGGGTACTTTCTTGCATCATTCGCAAGCCTTCTTCTTTGTCAATACCCTTAGGATTGTAGGCCGTATCAAATTTTTTCAAAGAAAATTTTTTGCCTTCGGCTACACGCAAGCTGGCAATGTATTTTTTAAAATGAGGTATCGACATGGGTTTCAGTTTTTTTATTAAAGGTAAAAACATAACAAATCGCATACTCAAAATAATCGGTTTGGGTATGGTGTTGTTTTACAATATCTACTACTTTGTTTCTTGCGCCATCTCCGCCACCAGTGAAAAGAAAGAAGGCTCTTGGCGTGCTAATGTTTGCTGCTACTTCAGCAAAATGAGTATCGGCCCATTTGAATAAATAAGCACCGTACAAGGGGCGATATTTTGCGCTATCGGGGTGTATTTCTGTGTAATAAATATAGTCGTCCACAGTAGCACAGTCTATATACAATTCTTTACCAGTGCCGTTCTTAGACAAAATATAATCCATGCCAGCTGTAAACTCTTGAAAGGCAAATTTTTCTTTAAACAAGGATGCGAAATTGTATTCTTTAAGAATAAACAAACCAAAAATAAGAACAGGTATTTTGGCAATTTCCGAACGAAACGACATTAAAAAAGCAAAGCCATAACCTACCATCAACATCGTAAATGGTAGTATGAAAAGCACCACGCGCTCTATGAGCGAAAACTGATTGAGTGCCGCAGCCACTAGTGTTATAAGTATCGGGAAGCAGAACAAAGCAAACCGTGCCAACGACTGACGCAAAAGCCTATAGGCACCAAGCAAAATAAATACTATAGCTGCGTGCCATGAGTAGGTATTGTAGCCAACAGTATTGTTCAGTATCTCGCGAAGGCGTATCCAATTGTGCTCCCACTCTTCCATACTTGTAGGGGTAGCAAAAAGAAAATACGGCCGGTGGTAATTTTGTAGATAGCTCGAGTTGATTTGGTTTTTTAATATTACCTCGAAATATAGTGCAAACTGCGCCAGCCAAACGATAGCAATGATTACCAATAAAGGAAATAATTGCCACTCTTTTTTGGCGGCTACCTGAAAAAAGTAATAAAAACCTACCGATGCCAATATAAATACCGAAGGCTGCGAAGCCCATATAGCAATACTGCCAGCCAGCAACCAAGTGATTACAAACCTCTTTTTGCTTACCAAAAATATATCGATAGCCAAGGCTAGTGCTACCAAACAAATAGCTACAAAAGCATCTGGCACGTACTGTTTTACCTCGGCCGAATATTTGATGAGAATAGGGGCAAAGCACAATAGCCCTAAGGGCAACCAAAGGCTATTGACAGGCAATACTTTGCGCAGCAAATGCCAAAACACAAATATAGAGCCGAGGCCACAGAGCAACGCGCTAAGCCTCATGGCTTGCTCTGAGTAGCCAAAAAGATGACTAAACACCTCCAGGCTCCACAAATAAATAGGTGCGGCATATTGCTCATATTTTAGCGGTTGTAGCAGCTCCAAAAAGCCACGTTCGTAAATATTACGTACCACATTGGCCTCGTCTATTATAAGGTTGCGGTTTTGGACAAAAATGGTAATCCTAAATACGATACCTATCAATACAACAACTAAAGCCAAGAGTTCAAATCGATTTTCGAATGGCTTTTTAAAAATATTTTTCTGAAACATAAACATGAGAATGTGCCAAAGCTAATAATATTTGCACAACCGCTACATTCTTGTTGTATTACCACTTTTCTTTCTGCTACAAAAGAACGTATTTTGCACAAAATTTCAATCATATCCCAATGGCTTTACAAGTAGGAATAGTGGGCTTGCCCAATGTCGGAAAATCCACCCTTTTTAATGCAGTAAGTAATAGTGCCAAGGCACAAGCATCCAACTATCGTTTTTGCACCATAGAGCCCAATGTAGGCTTGGTAGATGTGCCAGACGAGCGCTTGAGTAAGTTAGAAGAATTGGTGCAGCCACAGCGCGTAGTGCCTACCACTATAGAGTTTGTAGATATTGCAGGTCTTGTAAAAGGCGCTAGCAAAGGCGAGGGATTGGGCAACAAATTCTTAGCCAATATCCGCGAGGTAGATGCTATTGTACACGTTATCCGTTGTTTCGAAGATGAGAATATCCTGCGCGAAGAAGGCGATATCAACCCCGTAGCCGATAAAGAAATAATAGACACAGAGCTGCAACTACAAGACCTAGAAAGTGTAGAAAAGAAAATGCAGCGCATGGAAAAAATGGTGAAAGCCGACCCCAAAGCCAAGCCCGCTTTAGAGGTTTTGACAAAGGTAAAAGCACACTTAGAGCAAGGCAAAAACGTACGCGGAATGGAGCTCGATGGCACAGACCTAGAAGCTATTGCCGATATATTCTTGCTTACCCAAAAACCCGTACTATATGTGGCCAATGTAGACGAAGGCGCGATACACACCGGCAACAAATACTCCGAAGCATTGGTAGCAGCGGCTACTGCCGAAAATTCACAAGTTATCGTGATGAATAACTCCATAGAAGCTCAAATATCGGAAATGGAAGGCGACGAGGATAAAGCTATTTTCCTAGAAGAATATGGCCTTACCGAGCCTGGCCTCAACCGCCTAATACGCAGCGCCTACAAGCTTCTAGACCTCATTACCTATTTTACAGCAGGGGTGCAAGAAGTGCGCGCTTGGACCATACATAAAGGTTGGAAAGCACCACAGGCCGCATCTGTAATCCATACAGATTTCGAAAAAGGTTTTATCAAAGCCGAAACCATTGCTTATAACGATTATGTACAGTACAAAACCGAAGCCGCCTGCCGCGAAAGTGGTAAGCTACGCATAGAAGGAAAAGAATACGTAGTGGCCGATGGCGACGTACTGCATTTCCGATTTAATGTTTAATAAATAATAGAATAATTATGCCCGAAAACAAGCTCTTGATGTTTGAAAACAGATTGCGCAAAGTGTACAAACATTTTGCCAAAATCGCACGCAAACAGCAAGTAGCTTGTTTTCGTTTTTACGACCACGACATGCCCGAGTTTCCTTTTGTAATAGAAAACTACAACGGAGCCATACATGCCGCAGAATACAAGCGCCGCCACACCATGGAGGAGGCCGAGCACGAAACCTGGGTAGCCGCTTGCAAAGAAATTATAGCGCAAGTAGTAGCCATAGACCCAACTCTTGTGTTTATGAAAATGCGCCAACGCAAAGAAGGCAAAGAAGGCCAATACCAAAAGCTAGACACCGCCAAGCAAGAGCGCATAGTACCCGAGGGCGACCTTAATTTTATCATCAACCTTACCGACTATCTCGACACCGGACTTTTTCTAGACCACCGCATTACCCGCAACCTAGTGCGCCAAGAGGCACGCGGCAAGCGCGTGCTCAACCTCTTTTGCTACACAGGCTCTTTTACCGTATATGCCGCCAAAGGTGGCGCGCGCAGCATCACCTCTGTAGATCTTTCTAAAACCTATATCAACTGGGCAAAGCGCAACCTACAGTTCAATAAACTATTCGATGCCGAAAAACACGAAATGATGCAGGGCGACGTAATGCAAATTATCAACGACCTACCCAAAGATACTTTCGACATCATTATCTGCGACCCGCCCACTTTCTCCAACAGCAAGCGCATGGACGAGGATTTTGACGTGCAGCGCGATCATGTAACCCTGCTGCGAAAACTACTCAAAGCCTGCACCGATACCGGCAAAATCTATTTCTCCAACAATTACCGAGGCTTCTCTATGGACCGAGACGCCCTGCCAGCAAGCATCGTGCGCGATATTACCGCAGCCACCACCCCCTTCGATTTTCAGGGCAAGCTACACCGCAGCTGCTACCTTATCCAGAAATAAGCTAGCCCCCCCGGCACAAAAAAAAGGCAGCACCCATTGGCACTGCCCTATCCTTTATTTACTTTTTATTTAGATACTACCCGTGCGGCCACCATCCACAGGTATGCTCGTACCATTTACATAAGCCGCCGCCGGCGATGCCAAGAAAGCCACCATAGCCGCTATCTCCTCGGGCTGCCCAAAACGCCCCGCAGGTATCTCGGCTAGCATCTATTGGGTCACCTCTTCTTGGGGCAGGCCACCCTTAGTAGCCTTGTTTTCTATTATACCACTAAGCCTAGCCGTAGCCGTAGCCCCGGGCAGTACATTGTTCACCGTTATACCATATTGGCCCAGCTCATTGGCCATGGTCTTGGCCCAAGACGCCACCGCTCCACGAATAGTGTTAGACACGCCCAAGCCACGTAGCGGTATCTTTACCGACGTAGAAATAATATTAATCACCCGGCCATAGCCCGCCGCCTGCATAGCGGGCACCACCAAGCCCGTCACTATATGGTTGCATATCAGGTGCTGGTTAAAGGCAGCCAGAAAAGCATCTGTACTAGCCGCCGAAGCCAAGCCCGCCGCCGGGCCACCACTATTATTTACCAATATATGCACCTGGTTGTGCGCCACAAAAGCCGCCACCACACTGCGCACCAGCTCTGGCTGGCTATAGTCTGCCACCAAATACTGGTGCTGCTGCCCCTTGCTAGTATCTAGCGTAGCTATTGCTTTTTGCAGCGCCGCCTCGTTGCGTGCCAGCAATGTACATTGCGCGCCTAGCTGTGCTAGCGCCTGTGCCGATGCCAGCCCAATACCCTGCGTACTGCCTGCCACTAGGGCATTGCGCCCCGATAAGTCTAATGATAACATAGCGCAAAACTAAGGCAATTCATCAATTAGTTTGCGCAGCAATACCGCCTACCATACACTACAGCATGCTTATCGTAAAAAAAAACTAGGGCGTGCTACCACCAAGTGTCGGGAGCCGTGCATAGGCCAAAACGATAATGATGGGCGAAGATATTGGGCTATCTTGCGTCTATTAAAAACATTAAAAAAAACACAGATTATGGAGTACAGAAAAATGGGCAAAACGGGCCTAGAGCTTAGTGTATTGTCTTACGGGTCTTGGGTCACCTTTGCAAAGCAGATAGAAGATAATAGTGCGGATAGGCTTATGAGTATTGCTTATGAAAACGGTATCAATTTTTTTGATAATGCCGAGGTGTATGCGCTGGGCGAGAGCGAAAAAATGATGGGTCGCGTGTTGAAAAGTAAGAGCTGGGAGCGTAGCTCTTATGTGGTATCGAGCAAGGCTTTTTTTGGTAGCCGTGGCAAGGAGAATAGGCCAAACCAAACGGGCCTTAGCCGAAAGCACTTGGTAGAGGCCTGTCACGAGGCGCTTGTGCGGATGCAGGTAGACTATCTAGACTTGTATTACTGCCACAGGCCAGACCAAAGCACGCCTATAGAAGAGGTGGTATGGACTATGAACCAGCTGATACAACAGGGCAAAATACTGTATTGGGGTACTAGCGAGTGGGCGGCGGCCGAGATAGTGGAAGCACACATGGTGGCCAAAGACTTACGCCTGATAGGCCCTGCTATGGAGCAGCCGCAATACAATATGCTGGAGCGCGAAAAGATGGAGCGCGATTATTTAACGGTGTTTAAAAACATAGGTATGGGCACTACTATCTGGAGTCCGCTATGCTCTGGCTTGCTCACGGGCAAGTATAATGATGGCGTGCCCGAGGGGTCGCGGCTAGGCCTGGAGGGCTACGAGTGGCTGAAAGACCGCACGCTAGCCGATAGCCGTATAGCGCAGGTGCGCCAGCTATGCCACATAGCCGATGAGCTAGGCACTAGTATGGCTACGCTGGCTATAGCCTGGTGTATACACAATCCTAATGTAACAACGGCTATACTGGGTGCTACCAAAGAGGCACAATTGCTAGAAAACCTTAAGGCACTTGATGTGCTGCCCTTGCTTACAACCGAGGTGATAGAAAAAATAGAAATGGTGCTGGCCAACAAGCCTGTATTGGCACTGTAGGCTAGGCTATAATACTAATAAAAAGAAACACCCAACAAGCAATGTGCTGGTTGGGTGTTTCTTTTTGTGGAGGGGCAATATTATTGCGGGTCCCAGGCTTCGAAAAGGAGGTTGAGGTAATGGTTTTCAGTATGGTTGATGACGCCATCGGCCTTGCAGAGCTGCACTGCAAAATCGAGCAGTTGTAGGCGCTCGGCTTGGGTAGAGTCGTCGTAGAAATCTTCCAGACAATTGACAAAGTGTGCTTCCCACTCTTGGTGCTTGAGGTTGCTGATAACAGCCATTTCGCGGTCTAGGCTTATGTGAATGGGAAAGGCTTGTACTAGATAATCTTTGATCACTTTGTCTTCGAGCACATTGAACCTAAAATCTACAGCAGAGAGTATCATGAGTATGTGATAGCCTGCCATAGTGGTATTCATTCTGTTGTTGGGCATATAGTGTTGGGAAGTTGGTTTTAGAAAAATTTTAGATACGGATTGTTATTGGTTTTGGTTTGGTATTATCGTTGTGTGGCTAGTAGTAGGTCTAGGTCTGTGTACTTGAGCCCGAAACGCTTGGCAACAGAAGCTTTGGTAACACAACCTTTGTATAGGTAAACGCCGTTTCGGATGCCGCTTTTGAGCTCAATAAGGGTTTCCATACCGCCAAAATCTGAGGATTGATTGACGAGGGGCATCAGCACATTGCTGATAGCCCTAGAAGCGGTACGCGACACACCCGAAGCAATATTGGGTACGCAATAATGGATTACATCGTGATGGCGAAAGATAGGTTTGTGGTGCGATGTAGGCCTTGAAGTTTCGAAGCAGCCACCCCTGTCTATACTCACATCTATAATTACAGAGCCGGCCTTCATGCTAGCCACCATCTCTTCGCTCACCACCATAGGTGTGATACCGTTGATGGGTTTGAGGGCGCCTACCGCAATGTCTGCCATAGCTAGCTCTTCGCCAAGGGTTACAGGGTCTAGTACGGAGGTAGAGCAGCGGCGGCCAATGTTGTTTTGGAGGCGCATCATACGGTATATGGAGTTGTCGAAAATAGTGACTGAAGCGCCTAAGCCCAATGCTGCACGAGCAGCAAACTCGCCCACTACGCCAGAGCCAATAATGACAACCCTAGCGGATGGCACACCCGATATGCCACCTAGTAGTATGCCCTTGCCTTGGTGCTGATTGCCTAGGTATTGGGCAGCGGTAAGTATGGCTGAGCTACCCGCTATCTCGCTCATAGAGCGCACAATGGGGTAAGAGCCTGCATCGTCTTGGATAGACTCGAAGGCGATGGCAATAATTTTTTTCTTGATTAGCTGGTCTATCATTTGCTCTTTTAGGAAAGGCAAATGAATGGGAGAAAGCACTACATGATTGTCTTGTAGCAGGGCTATCTCGTCTTCGGCAATAGGTGCTGACTTGATAATGGTGGTGGCTTTGTACACCTCCGACTTGTCGTAAGCTATACGTGCGCCAGCCTCACTATAATCTGTGTCGAAATAAAAAGCCCCTTCGCCAGCATTGCTTTCTACTACTATATCGTGGCCATTATTTACCAGCAAGGCTACAGCCTGTGGTGTAAGCGCCACGCGGTTTTCGTCGAAAGAGCTTTCTTTGGGAATGCCAATAAATAGTTTCTTTTTCTTCGGAAGAATTTCGAGGGTTTCTTCTAAAGGGACATAGGAAAATGAAGGCGAAACAAAGGGTTTCATGAGTATAGCATTTTAAAAATGTATCGAAATGTACAATTTGATTTTGTCATATTATAGCGCTTTAAGAAAAAATTTTGATTTGCCAAATGCTACTCCCTTTACAAAGTAATGTTTATGTATTTGGAAAATTATTTTAGTTTTGTTGCAACCAGATCGAGTAAAATGCTACACCAAAGCCAACAACAGCGGATGCTGCAACGGATGTCACCGCAGCAGATTCAATTTTTGAAGTTACTACGTGTGCCTACTTTGGAAATGGAAACCCGCATTAAAGAAGAAATGGAAATAAACCCAGCATTGGAATACAGTACCGATGATGCTACAAATGACATTTATGATGATGATGCCGAAGACAAATATGAAGAAGGGGCAGAAGATGTAGCCCTTAAAGACGACCAGGCCGAACAAATAGATATTGACGATTACCTACGCAGCGAAAGTGATGATGGCGGATACGACAATAACTATAATAAAGACGCAGACAAAAGCAATTACAGTGCTCAACGTTATGAGGTTAGTTTTCATCAATACCTTTTAGAACAATTGCACATGCTCGACCTTACAGAGCGTCAAATATTAATTGCAGAACAAGTAATAGGGAGTATTAACGATGATGGCTACCTCAGCAGGTCGGTTGCGGCAATGGTCGATGACTTGGCTTTTAGCAGGAATGTAATAACCGATGAAGGGGAAGTAAAAGGTATAATACAGCGTATACAATCATTTGACCCTGCGGGCATAGCTACCTATACTTTACAAGAGTGCTTGCTGTTGCAACTGCATCGCATCGGAAAATCCAACTATGCTGTACAAAATGCCATTCTTATACTTGAAAAGCAATATGATGCTTTTATAAAGAAACATTACGAAAAAATAAAGAAAAGCCTGAAGCTAGATGAAGATGATTTTCAGCATGCATTGGATATTATCTTAAAGCTGAACCCAAAGCCTGGCGCAGCATTTGAAGGCAGTAGCAATACCGCTACTTACATACTACCTGACTTTTTTCTAGAGAATAATGAGGGAGTTTTGGAGATAATGCTGAACTCTAAAAACGCGCCAGAATTACGTATATCCCAAGATTTTAAAAACATGTTGGAAATTTACGATAAGGGCAATAAAAAGGACAAGAAAAATGCCGAAGCAGTAACGTTTATAAAGCAAAAATTAGATGCTGCCCAATGGTTTATCAATTCTATAAAAGAAAGGCAAAACACATTGATACAAACAATGTCTGTAATAGCCAATTTGCAAAAAGAATACCTAATTACAGGCGATGAAACAACGCTGAAACCAATGATATTGAAAGATGTGGCCGAACTCACAAACCTTGATATATCTACCGTATCGCGAGTGGCCAATAGCAAATATGTACAAACACAGTTTGGCACCTTTTCATTAAAACATTTTTTCTCTGAGAAAATAACAATGGAAAATGGCGAAGAGGTAACCAACAAAGAAATCAAAAGTATCATTGCCGATATAGTAAGCAATGAAAATAAAAAGAAACCGCTGCGCGACGAAGATATAATGGATACGCTTGCAAAAAAAAGCTACAACATATCGCGGAGAACAGTGGCCAAATACAGGGAGCAAATGCAGATACCTGTAGCCCGATTGCGCAAATCTTAATGCAAAATTATTTTAAGAATTTCTAAAGACTTGATAGCAGCAAAGTGCTGGGTATGGTGCTGCAAAAACTGAATGTACCAAGCTAGCATGTGCCCTCTTGATATGGACGAAATATGAATTTTGCCTGTTTCGTCAAGCTCGTTGGTATTCATAAGAAGCGATAAATCTTGCACCTCATTATCAGAAAGCATATTGCTTTGTTGCGGTATGTGCATGCTGAAAATACCTTCGCTAGCATCAAGATATGGGCTAGCCTCGCTATAAGCGCCCATTACATTATAGCCCAAATATTTGCCGCATTTAATGGTGAAAAAAAGCGGGTAATTAGCTATCGTGTTTATTGGCTGTTGGTCTATTGCTCTTAAAAAATCTTCTGTAAAAGAAAAGAGGTCTTCCATTTCTTCTTCTTTCGGTAATAATTTTTGCAACAGCTCTATACAATAAGTAACAATAGCATTTTTGACTACCTCGTGATGTGTACTTTGAAAATAGTAGCATGGCTGAAACTCACGCAAATGTTGTAATTGCCTATTGGGCTTGTGTTCTGCAACGATATCCAAAATGGCTCCAGTATGCAATAATCCTGCTCTTTTTGTTTTGTTTTTTTCGCTACGGATACCCTTGAGCATATAAGATTGTATGCCTGCAATATGCGTGAAGATGCTAACAATAAGGCTTGTGTCGCCGTATTTGATGGTTCTTAGTACAATGCCTTTAGTATTGTGGAGCATCTTTTTTAATTAACAAAAACCAGTTTGCCAGCATAGGTTTCGGTACCGTCATTATTGGTAGCGAAAACTAGAAAAACACCCGTTTGGGGCCGGCGGCCGTTGTAGTCTTGCCCGTTCCAAATAGCCTGTCCACCAAGGGCTTTGGTTTTGAAAACAAGTTGTCCGGAAATGTCGGTGATGCGTACATCGGCATTATTTACTAAGCCTTTAATAGCTATAGTGCCACGGTAGTTTTTGGTTACAGGGTTTGGGAAAATAAGGACATCTTTATTGGCAATACCACCCTCTGTAGCTGTGCTTCTATAGCTCACCATGCCCTTGTCGGTGCCTATGAGTACATTGCCTGTTACTTGGTCTACTTTAATGGTTTGGATAACATTGGAGGGCAATGGGCTATTGTCTTTTGTAAACCTTTCTATAATTGTATTTGCATCTTCGGATATCAGCCACACGCCGTTGCCTGTGCCTATCCACTTGCGGTTAGCGCCATCTACGGCTATTGTTTTTACGTTTTCTCCAGCAAATAATTCTCCAGCAAATTGGTCGTATTGTACCACTCTTATTTCGGCTTCACATTCTGCAAACGTTACTCTGTCGGGGCAGTTAATAATACCAATACCATTGCTTGTGCCAATCCATATTGTACCTTTTTTATCGTTTACGATACATTGCACATTATTGTCAGGTAAGTTGCCTTGGCCTTTGCCATTGATGAGCCTGATATAGCTATCGTCATTAGGGTTTTCTAAAGTGCCATTATCGTTGTACACAAGTACACCACCACCTACGGGCGAGAAGAACCATTTTTGGTTAATGTCGTCAATGATTAGCCCTGCAGCACCATTGCTCCAAAATGGACGTGGGCGGGTAAGCGGTAATGCAAATTTATACCAATTGCCATCTTTTGCAGAGCGTGCCACTAGTTCGTTTGGGCTATTTGTTTGTGTTACCCAAAGATTGTTGTCGCTATCAAAAGCCACGCCGCTGAGGCGGTAGGTAGATGGGTCGATAATGTGTGGCTCAAAAATTCCTTCTTTTAATTGGCCTGCGGTATTGTCTGTTTTTAAATAAAATAAACCTTCTTGTTGTGAAGCAATATATACGGTTTGGTCTTTGGGGTCTTTGGCTATGCGTACGGCATCATTTAGTTTTTCGAAGGGGTTAAAATTAAAAATGTTATAGCTTTTCCAACTGTTGTCTTTATAAATAGAAATACCATTTCTGTTCGGGGGGTATGCCGCATTCCACTTGTCGTCGTAAGAGCCATGGGCTATATACAAAGTGCCATTTTCAGCAATAATGTCGTAGGTGCCAATATCTTGAGGGCCATTAGGCACAAGGTTTTCAGTTTTGGACAGAATACCTTTTTGGCTATCGGCTATCCAGATAGTGCCATCGCTTGTCTGCACGCTTTGTTTGGGCGAGTCGCTTTGAATGGAGTCTTTAATTACATTATCGCTTATGCGCATAATAAAAGCATTACCAGAGTTTGATGCACTGGTATAAGTGAGTATCGAAAGTTCATTTTCTAGCGCGTCGAGATGTTGTATTTGTTTGCCAGCTCTAGAAAAAATATATTGTGCAGTATCGCCTTGCCATTGAAAAACAGAATCGCTAGTGCTTAGGTAAATTTTGTTTTGCAACATACTCACATTGGTATATCGGCGAGCAGAGTCAAGTAAAAGCCACGAAGAGGAAGCTTGGATTTTTGGGTCGTTTTTTTGAATTTGGTAAAGCCCATTGTCTGTAATTGCATAAAAATAATTTGTAGCAGTGGCTAGGCCTTTTACCGTAAAATTTGTAGCACCTTTTGCAAATACGTAAGTTTCTTTTACCTCTTTTCTTTCTAGGTCAATAACAATAATACCTATACC
The DNA here is from genome assembly GCA_020846105.1 of Chitinophagaceae bacterium. GTDB lineage: Bacteria > Bacteroidota > Bacteroidia > Chitinophagales > Chitinophagaceae > Rurimicrobium. The sequence goes on from JADLEN010000125.1 coordinate 15,237, forward strand.
CGTACTCAAATAGGCCTTGGCATCGTTTATCAGAATATGATTTATGGTCTTGTTGCTGGTTACGTTTTTTAATTTGATATCGGGGATGTTGTAGAAAGTTTGGTCTTTAAAAAGGTCGATATTGCTATTGGTATATGCTAGTACTGTATATTCCGATAGGTTGTCATGTGCTATGTAGCTCAGTTCTATATCTGCCATGCCATTTTCCTTGGCATAGGTGGTGGTTTCTTTATTTAGCAAATCATAAGTAAAAAAGCTAGACTCGCAGGCTACATAAAGCACGCTGCCATTGCTAGCCACAGACTGGGCTTTGTTGTATGGCAGGTAAGATTGCCATTGGCCTATGGCCTTTTCTTGGCCCCAAGTATTTAGCGATGTAGCTACCGCTAGAATTAAAAAAGTATATATTTTTTTGAAAAAGGGCATAACTTTTGTCGGATGTTTTGAGTCAGTATTATAAAACGTAAAATGGTGCTTCTTATTGCTTTTGCAGCAATAACTGTATGGTCACGGGGTAGTAAGCATGCTCAAGTTTGGCTACTTTGTTGGCAATGTCACTTGCGCTATCCGATTGCCCAATAGCACACTTGGCTTGCATTAGTATAGTTCCTTCGTCGTAATTTTGGTTTACAAAATGGATGGTAATACCTGTCTCCAAATCGCCTGCATCCTTTACCGCTTGGTGCACCTTATGGCCATACATTCCTTTGCCACCATACTTGGGCAACAATGCTGGGTGTATGTTCACGATTTTGTTGGGAAATGTTTCTAAAATCGAAGAAGGAATTTTCCACAGAAAACCCGCCAAAACAATAAGTTGGGGCTTGTACCCTGTCAATTGTTCTAAAAAAAGCGCTTCACCAAAAGTTTCTTTGTCGGTAAGTAGAAAAGGAATTTGATAATTTCGTGCCACGTCCAAAACCTTTGCATTTGCTTTGTTGCAAACGATTAGGCATACTTGGGCCTCCTTGTTTTTATTGAAATATTGGATAATGGCTTCTGCATTGGTGCCCGTGCCTGATGCAAATATGATTATGGGCTTTTTAAAACTTGAGTTGGGCATTGTATAAACAGTCTATTAACTTGATAGCCGTAAAAG
>JADLEN010000126.1 GCA_020846105.1 Chitinophagaceae bacterium
CTTAATACAATATAAGGGATAAATACCTCCATTTTAAATAAATAACAATATGAAAGGAGAGCTGCATAAATGTTTGGTTTTGCTTAAGCTTACCTATTCTCAACAGCCCAAACAAATAACTGAATTTATTAATGAGAGCCAAACTGCAATTTGCGAGATGATTGCTAAATTTTTCAATAATTACTTGCCTGCTATTTGCCCCATTGCGACTTAAATTAATCCTACCATTTTTACCAACAATATTCATGTGAAATAAAATTATTGCAATAAAAAAGGTTGTGAACTGCCCTGCAAAAAGTATCTTTACCGCTCATAGAAAACACACCTTTGGAAGCAGTAGCATATTTTAATGAAGCGGTGCAAAAATTGCAATCCTTATACAATGAAGTAGAGGCGCGCGAGCTCATGTTTTGGGTGTATGAGGATGTATTACTCATCAAAAAAGCGCATCTTCATTTCTTTGCAAAAGAACTAAGTTTTACAGAAGAATTTCAGCTCAATGCCATTGTTGCGCAACTCCTAAACGGGGAGCCTATTCAGTATATTTTTGGCTATGCATATTTCATGGATTTGGTGCTTAAGGTGAATGCCCATGTGCTTATTCCGCGGCCAGAAACAGAAGAATTGGTAGCAATGGTTGTTGCTTACATAAAGGTTCGGTCTGAACCAAACACCCTTGCTGTTTTAGATATTTGTACGGGCAGTGGATGCATTGCCTTAGCCCTCAAAAATCAATTACCCATGTTGCAAGTTGAGGCACTAGATGTATCTCAAGAAGCATTAGCGGTAGCTCAATTAAACAGTAAGAACCTCAAATTGCCAATCACATACATTGCTGCATCGGTATTGGATCAGACCGGAACAACTTACTTGCAACAATGCCAAGCCCAAGTTTGGGTAAGCAACCCTCCCTACATTACCGAAGCCGAAAAATCTGCCATGCACCCAAATGTATTGCAGCATGAACCGCATCTTGCCCTATTTGTAGAGAATGAAGATGCACTGCTTTTCTACAGAAAAATAAGTGAAGCATTCATAAAAAATAACTCGGCCTCTGCCCTATTTTTTGAAACCAGCGAGTACCAAGGCGAGGCATTGCTAAACATGGCAAAAGTACTGGGATTAAAGGCCTCTCTGGTAAAAGACATGCAAGGCAAAGAAAGATTTTTGCAGCTTTTTAAGGCTTAACAGTTGCATTGTTTATCAAAAAAAGTAGCGTTATATAATTACTAAATTTACTGCTAAGTTACCTTTATTAAAAAGGTATGATTTTATTTTATTTGTTAGCCAATATAAAATTGCTTTCAATAAAAATGGATACTCTCATTATAGGTTTTAGCTGCTGCAAAATTGCCGTTACTAAAAAGGGTGTATTTATTTAATTTGTTAGCCACAAAAAAATTGCTTTTAATAAAAAAGGATACTCTCATTATAGGTTATAGCCGCAGCAAAATTGCCGTTACCAAAAAGGGTGTATTTATTTAATTTGTTAGCCACAAAAAATTACCGCTTATAAAAATAGCGTGATTTTTTTATAGTAGGATGGCTGTTGCATAATTGCCTTTACTAAAAAGGGTGTGATTTTATTTAGGGTATTTGGTGCTGCGGTATATACCTTTGAATTGGCAACTATAAAGCGCGAAACTTGGGACCAAACGATATTTACTTTCTTTCGGCTTTTGGCAAAAATCGCAGGGCTCACCATTCTCTAGGTAACCACTGCCTTCGCAAACCGGACAAACGTATCCACATGTCATGCTGCAAAATAGCAAAAACTTTCTGTATTATTCTTAACTTGCAAAACTTTTAATTATTTATATGAAACGAATTCTTGCCTTACTTTTATTTTCTGCGGCCTGCATGGGTGCATTTGCGCAGAATAAAAATTACGTAAACGAAACAAAAAAATCGGCCGACGGAAAATACACCTATACCGTTGTGTCTAACGACCCTATGAAGGTGCGTACCTATGTGTTGCAAAACGGACTTACCGTAATGATGGCGGTGAATAAAAAACAACCACGCATTCAAACCTATATTGCCACAAAAGCGGGGAGTAAAAACGACCCTTCAGATAATACAGGATTGGCACATTACCTAGAGCACATGTTGTTTAAAGGTACAGATAAATACGGCACCAAAGATTGGCCTAAAGAGAAAGAACAACTCGATAAAATTGATGCTTTGTATGAACAATACAACAAAACAAAAGATGAGGCTAAACGCAAACAAATCTACCACCAAATTGATTCTGTAAGTGGCGTGGCTAGTACATTTGCCATAGCAAATGAATACGACAAATTGATGCAGGGAATTGGTGCGCAAGGAACCAATGCTTTTACTTCATTGGAACAAACTGTCTATGTGAACGACATTCCAGAAAACAATATTGCAAAGTGGATTGAAATTGAAGCGGAGCGTTTTCGCTACCCAGTTTTGCGTTTATTCCACACAGAATTAGAGGCGGTTTATGAAGAGAAAAATATCTCTATGGACAATGATGGTAGAAAGGTTTTTGAAGCCATGATGACCGCCTTGTTTAAAAAGCACACCTATGGTACTCAAACCACTATTGGTACAGTAGAACACTTAAAAAACCCTTCTTTGGTAAAAATTAGAAACTATTACAACACCTATTATGTGCCAAACAATATGGCAGTAGTTCTAAGTGGTGATTTTGACCCAGATGCTACCATAGCTATGATAGATAAGGGTTTTGGCTATATGCAGCCTAAGCCAGTTCCAGCATTTACCTTTGAACCAGAGGCTGCTCAAAGCGCCCCAGATGTGGTGAATGTATATGGTCCGGATGCAGAAAATTTAATGATTGGCTTTAGAATGCCAGGTGCTGGAACCAAAGAAGCAAGAATGGTACAAATAGTTGACATGATTTTGTCAAATGCTAAGGCTGGTTTAATAGACCTGAACCTAACCAAAAAACAAATGGTA
>JADLEN010000127.1 GCA_020846105.1 Chitinophagaceae bacterium
GAGGGATGTGCCAGGTGGCTGCCTAAGCAGCCAGCCCGCAGGGCCGCAGCGCAGCGGAGCCTAGAGCAGCCCGACCCCGAGCGAAGCATCGGGGGCACGCCCAAAATATTTTGGTGGGGCAAAGTGGTAGGCTGTTGCTGTTTTTTATTTCTTAAAAATAGTGATGCCCAAGATGGCGGTAACGATGACTAATATTAAGAATACAAAGAACAAGGTTTTGGCTACTGATGCCGCTCCTGCTGCTATACCACCAAAACCGAAAACTGCCGCTACTATAGCGATGACGAAAAATATTGCTGACCATTTAAGCATGACGAAAGATTTTTTGATTGTGAATTGTTGCAATACAAAGGTGGGGCAGGTGGAGGGTTTGGGTGTTATACAATAGGTGGTATTGCTTACAAGATTTCCACAAAAAAGGGTTTAATCAATGGTTTTGTAGTTTTTCGCCGCAGGTTTTGCAATAGCGGGCATCGTCGTCTATGTCGGTGTTGCCGCAGCGGGTGCATATTAGCTCTAGCTCTTGGCGTTTGTTGCGCATTTCGGCGGTAACAATGCCTGTGGGCACGGCTATGATGGCGTAGCCGGCTAGCATCAGCAGTACAGATAGTAGCTTGCCTAGTGGGGTGGTGGGTGCTACGTCGCCATAGCCTACGGTGGTAACGGTAACTACGGCCCAATAAATGCTTTGGGGTATGCTTTCGAAGCCGGGGTGATGCCCCTCTACCATAAACATGAGCGAGCCTACGATAACACAAAAGATAACGAGAAAGAGTAGGAAGATGTATATTTTGCGAGAGCTGCTTTTGAGGGCTTTGATAATGAAGTAGCCGTCGTTCATAAAATCGAGCAGGTTGAGGATACGGAACACCCGCAACATGCGTAGCATACGCAGGATAAGGAAATACTTGGTAATAGGAATGAAGAGCGAGAGGTAAAATGGGATGATGGCTAGCAGATCGATAATGCCAAAGAAGCTAAAGATATAGGCTTTTTTGTTTTTGATGGTGATGATGCGCAGTATATACTCGGCCGTGAAAAACAAGGATATGATAACCTCTATGCTAAGAAATAGGTAGTGGAATTTGGTGTCGAGCAGTTGCACGCTCTCCATCATCACTATAAGTGTGCTAAAGAGTATGAGTATGAGTAGGTAGATGTCGAATAACTTGCCTAAGCGGGTATCGGCTTTGAAGATGATGCGGAAGAGCCTTCGTTTCCAAGGGGTGCTTTGGGGTATAAAATTATGTTCGCGCTCCATAGGTGTGAGAATCTATAAAAAGGATGAGTGGTGTGGTGCTTATTGCTAGCTAGCTGTGGCCTATGCCTAGGCGAATGTAATTGTTTTTTTATGGGGGTAGAAAAATTTAGGCGGCTTTGGTGATGGGTAATAATTTACCTTCGTAGTATTCTTAATTATTAATGTGTAAATATAGTAAGCATGCTTAGCAACAACGACATACTGAAAAAACTGCGGGTGGCGCTCTCGCTGAAGAATGATGATATAATAGCGATATTGGCTTTGGTAGATTTCGAGATTTCGAAGGGCGCGCTTGGCGATTTTTTTCGGAACGAAGACCACCCTAGCTATAAGGCTGCTGGCGACCAAGTGTTGCGCAACTTCTTGAATGGGCTAGTGATACACAAGCGTGGCAAGCGCGAAGACGGCCAAAAAGTAGAATAAACAAAAAAAACGACCACAATAGCTGTGGTCGTTTTTTTTTTGGTGGAAATGTATCAAATAATATTAAAGGCCGCTGAGGCAAATGCCTACAGATATGGGCAATACGGCTGGGCCTGCACCGTCTTTGAACACGGGGCTAATACTGTAGCTGCCGTAGATGCTAAAGTTGCCGTAGCCAATACGCATGGTGGGTGCTACGTTCCACTGCTCCATAAATCGTTTGGTGGTAAGCTTGTCGTTGAACTTGCTACCGCCGCTACCCGATACACCCTTGGTATGCCCGCTGATAAAAAGGCCTACATTGGCCCCGATAGAAGCTTTGAACCCTTTGTTGCGGTTTTTGTTGTTGGCAAAGAAGCGCACTTCTAGAGGCATTTCTAGGCGTGTGGTGGTAAGTTTGTAACGTTTGAAAGCGGTACTGCTGTTGAATATTACTTGGGTGCCTGTGTCTTTAAAGTAGATAGTTTGGTTGTCGAAAAATACGTTTTGCACATTGACACCAAGGCCTGCTGCAAAGCTAAAGTGGGATTTTTTGATAGGGAAATCGTACATAATAGCTGCACCAAAGCCTCGGCCTATGCCTTTGGTATTGATACTGTCTGGCTTGCCTGCCCAAGCGCTAGTGGTAAGCTTGATTAGTACAAAATCGCGGGAGGGTTTTTCTACAGTGGTTCTTTTATCGGTAATATCGGTATTGGCAGCATTTTGTGCATAGCTACCGTAGGCTGCGCATATTATTAGTGCCGATAGGGCAATCGTTTTTTTCATAGATATTTTTGTGCTTGCAAAGATAGCCGCTATGCGTAGAATAAAAGTTAAAAAAACCCTTGCAGGCCATAAGGCCTTGTGGCTTTTTTTAAACCTTGCCTTTGAAGCAGGGTCAAATGCTGGTACTATTTAATAAAAACAAGATTATGAAACAGCTAAAAAGATTTTACTCAATAGCCTTGCTTTTGCTCATGAGCCTAGGGCTTAGCTCTTGCTACATTGGTATGTATGGCCCAGGCCCTAGGTATGGTGGTGGCTACCGATACACAAAGCCAAGGCCGCGATATCACCATGCGCCATCGCCTAGGCAGCATCAGCAGCATTACCACCGTGGTGGTAGCAACAGAGGTGGCCGTAGATAACTGCCAAGACAAAAAATAATCATTTGCGCGAGTGGTGATTATTAAGAAAAAGCCCTTACATTTGCTGCCCAAAGAAACACGGAGGTAGTAGCTCAGTAGGTTAGAGCGCCAGTGTGTGGCACTGGAGGTCGTGGGTTCGAGACCCATTTATCTCCCTCAGATTTTCTTAAAAATAACCCCTGCAATTTGTAGGGGTTATTTTATTAACCACAAACGTGGTCTTATTTGCTAATGTAAAGTGGGTTTCTTACCTTTGGCAATATTCCAAACACAATATTTTAAACAATTAAAATCAAAATAAAATGGCATTAGAAGTAATCGGAAAACTGATAGAAAAATCTCCAACCATGCAAGTGTCTGAGCGTTTTAAAAAACGTGAATTTGTATTGGATATTACCGAAGAGGTGAATGGTAATGCTTACCCCAACTTTGCAAAGCTACAAGCAGTGCAAAACCGTTGTGAGCTTTTAGACGGCTTTAACGAAGGCGATATGGTAAAAGTAAGCTTCAATATCCGTGGCAACAAATGGGAGAAAGATGGCAAGGTAAACTATATCACAAGCTTAGATGCTTGGCGTATAGAGCGCGCAAGTGTAAGCGACAACCAAGGTGGCTACCAAGCACCTCAGCAGCCTGCAGCGCCACAGCAGTTTCAGGCAGCAGCACCTGCTAACAATAATTTTAATGCAGCACCAAATACCGCTGCCGCTGACGATTTGCCATTCTAGTTTATTGGTGCCCACTATTGCAAGCTAGCAGCAGTGGGCACTTTCTTTTTTTTAGTTCCACCTACTCCTTATGAAACTTTTCCAAGCCCGTTCTTTATGGGTATTGCCTTTATTATTGTTGCTAAGCGCGTGCCATCGCACGCCAGACCATGCCAAATATTTGCCCAAAAATGCATTGATGGTGGCCGAGGTGAATACCAAAGAGCTATCTAAAAAAATAGCTTGGAGTATGATAACGGGTAGCAACCTTTGGGAAAAGCTAAGCGGTTCGAAATCTAAGCATGACTCTACAAAGCAATCAGAGTTTATCAAAAACATGCAAGAGGCTGGTGTGGATGAGTTGAACACTTTTTATGCCTATCTCAAAAACACAAATACAGATAATGGCGAGGCATGCTTTGTGGCACTGATACCGCTAAAAGATGCAATGAAATGGGAAGGTTTTGTAAAAAATACCTTTGAAATGGCCGAAATTAAAGAAAATAAGAACCGGAAAGAAAGCAAACTTACCGATGAGATATATGCTGGATGGACCAAAAACCTGTTAATACTAATATCGGTACAAAAAACACAAAATAGCTATAACGACTTTGATGCAGCCAATACTACCTCGTTGGTAGCTGAAGACACAAAGCTGGCAGCACATCTAGAGTCGGCATTTGCGGTGAGTACCGACAATTCTTTGATGTCGGATGAGCGCTTTGCCACTTTCCAGAAGAGTAAGCACGACCTTGGTTTTTGGGTTAATATTGACGCAGTAATGAGTAGCTACGGTTCTAAAAATATAGATGCTATGACAGGCGGTTTATCCTTGTCCAACACTATGTGGCGCAACTCGGCTTTTTCGGCCGGCACTAACTTTGAAAAAGGAGCAATAGTTACGGATATGGTAATGTATAGTTCTGATGAGCTCAAAGAAATCAACAAAATATATAGCCCCAAAAATATTGACGAGGACCTTGTGAATAAAGTACCAAGCTCAGGCCTAGATTTTATGATGGCCTACAGTATGTCGCCAGAGGCAACGCAAAAAACGATAGAAAAAATGGGCATGTTGGGTCTTGCAAATGGCTATCTCAAGGAACAAAATATAAGTATTGAAGAGATAATGAGTGCCATTTCTGGCGATATGGTATTTGCTTTGAACAATTATACCCAAACAAAAGAAACACTTTTGTTTGATAGTAGTGATGAAAGTTCTTCATTTGCCAATTATAAGACAGACATGGAGGTATTGTTTGCTATAAAATTGAAAGAGAAAGCAGCATTTTCAAAAATATTGAAGTTGGCAATAGATTATAGGATGTTGCGAAAAGTAAATGAAAGTACCTACAAAATTAATTCGCTTGGCGATGCAGACTCTTCTATAATATTGGTCAATGAGCGTTTTGCCGTTTTTTCAAACAAAAAACAAAATGCAACAAATTATCTGAACGCCAATAATACAAGGAGCAATCCAAAATCGAAATTGGTAAGTGATTATGTGCACAAACAACCTTTTGCAATGGTATTCGATTTTAATAATTGGGCAAAAAGAGTTGGTGGCGTAATGGCAAGCAATGAAGCCGATTCTATAATTTACAAAGCATCTTTGGGCGTGTTTCAAAATTTTGTTTTTAACGGAGGTAGGCTTGATGGCAATACTTATAAATACAAAATGAGTATTAATTTTGTAAACAAGAAAGAAAGTAGCCTTATTCAATTGTTTGAGTATGGAAAAACAATACAAACAGCGCAAGAATTACGTGCAAAAGAAGACGAGGAATATGATCGTATTCAACGCCAAAACGCAGATAGTCTTGAGTTTTAAATAGAGCATTCAAGATTAAAGTTTTGTAATAAAAAATTTTGTTTTAATTTGGTAAAAATTTTTTCAGCATGAAAAGTAAAAATCTTTTGGGTAAACTATCGCTAATAGCATTATTAGCATTCGCTACCCAGAGTTGTAAAAAAGAAAATGCAATTGATAACAACAATGTTATCCAGAAGCCGTATGTGCTTTTTGTAGCCGACAAATCGGGCACCATTTATAAGACTAACGATGGTGATAATTACAGTACGGTATTCCCCGGAGATGGTTTTCCGATAAGGTCAATAGTAACTTCAAAGCAAAATGTATTATTTGCCA
>JADLEN010000128.1 GCA_020846105.1 Chitinophagaceae bacterium
GCAGTGTTTATTGCACTGGGTACTACATACGGAACCACGGCAAATATCTTAATAGCTATTATTGTGTTGTATTCAATCCACGGGCCAAGGCTGTTATGGTTTAAAATTTTAAACACTTCCATCTTGAATACGATAGGTGTTTTATCATATAGCCTTTATCTGTGGCAGCAGTTTTTTTTGAAGAATACACATGAGTGGTATAACTCAATCCCATTAAATCTATTGCTGATGTTGGCTGCTGCGTTTGTATCATACTATTTAATAGAAAAGCCATTCATACAGCTAAAAAATAGATTTAGTAGTTGCCCCAATAATTGATACTTGTTTATTGGTTAAATGGATAAACCTCCGTCAATATCGGTCATTGTTCCCTTTTACAACCACGCTGCATTTGTGCAGCGCCGCATAGAAAGCCTGCTGGCGCAAACGGCCGGCCGGCTCGAACTCATTTTGCTGGATGATGCCAGCACGGATAACACAGCCAGCCTGCTGCGCCAATGGGAGCATCATCCTGCGGTGCAATGTGTTTGTATCAATGCCCACAACAGCGGCTCCCCATTTTTGCAATGGCAGCGGGGTCTGCAACTGGCCCGGCAAGAATGGGTGTGGATAGCCGAAGGTGATGACTATTGCGACCCTGACTTTATACAAGCATTGCTGCCTGCCCTATCCGAGCCCGGCTGTGTGCTGGCCTACAACGAAATTAATTGGGTAGACCAACAACAACATCTCATCAAGCAAGCACTAGCATTGCCTGATGAATGGATGTCAGGACCCGATTTCTTAAGAAAGAAAATGTTGTTTCAGGATTGGTTGGTGAATGCCGGTATGCTCATATTTCGTAAAAGCGCTGCAAAGCATGTAGCAGATGGTTGGCAACAAATGAAACAAGCTGGAGATTATTGGTTCTTTTGCGAAATTGCCAGACAAGGTTCGGTATATAGTAGTGGAAAGGTGCTAGCTAGTTTTGTTAGACATAACAACGCACATAGCAAATCCTTTCTTTATACTAACGTGGCAAATGACGAAACCCTGGCAGTACTCGATCAACTAAAGCATCAAAATATCTTTACGAAAAAAGATATCAGAGATTTTCTAATGTTACAGTTAATTGGTCTGGAAACATCCAAAAAAGGAATGGAGCCAGCTACGTATTATAAAGCTAGAAATTATTGGATGTTGAAAGCCAAAGAACGCCGTATTTCAATTACCTCAACTGAAATTTTCTTTTTGGCATTGTATACCAAAGCGAAACATTATATACGTACACATATTTTGAGGTAGAACCTTTATGTTAAGTACCCCTGTTTTACTAATTATTTTCAGGAGACCAGATCTCACAGCCAAAGTATTTGATGCTATCAAGAGTGCAAAACCAGCTCGTTTGTTCATAGCCGCAGACGCTCCAAGAAATAGTGAAGAAGAAGAATTAGTGCAACAATCGAAAGCCATAACCGAACAAATAGATTGGCCATGCGAAGTGTTGCGCAAATATGAAACCACTAATCTGGGTTGCGCATTAGGCCCTGCCAATGCCATTAGTTGGGCATTTACTTACGTTGAAGAACTGATTATACTTGAAGATGATTGCGTACCTCATATAGACTTCTTCAACTATGCTCAAACATTACTGGAAAAATATCGCTTTGATAATAGAGTAGGTATTATCTCAGGCACTTGCTTACCCAATAGCCAAACTGGATGCAAATGGTCATACTACTATTCGAGATTAGCTGTAACATGGGGATGGGCTACATGGAAAAGAGTGTGGGAGCAATATGACTTCAACATCGCCGACTGGGAATATCTGTCTACTACGGATTGGCTAACCGATGTATGGTCGGCTAACAAATACTATATCAATGCTTACCAGCACATGTTCAATGCATATAGAAATGGATATGATGTTTGGGATACTCAGTTTTTTTACTTATGCCTTAAGAACAACTATTTAAATATCCATCCAACAAAAAATTTGATATCGAACATTGGATACGATGTCAGAGCAACCCACACCCACCATAAAACTGCTTATAGTGAATTAAAAACAGAAGCTATTGGTGCATTAATTCATCCACCTTATATGGCTGCAAGTTTTGCAGGAGATGCTTCTATTTTTGAACATTTGTATGGTTACAAAAAAAGTAGAAACAACAAGGCCATACTCTTATATCGCAAATTGAAACACAAATTGCGCCAATGGAAATAAAGAAGTATTTAAAAGCAAAATGGTGCCAATTAAAACACCGTGGAAATACGGTCAATGGCAATAGTTTCATTAACAGACACTGTGAAATAGGGAAACAAAATTTCATCCTATCGTCTCAATTGTATAAAGTCAAAATGGGCGATAACTGCCGAATAAGTAATTCCGAGATAAGCAATAGCTGTATTGAAGACAGTGTAGTCGTTGGACCAGGTAGCGCTGTTTTTAATTCTACTCTACAATTCAAGTCAGTTTGTGGACCCGGTTCACATTTTTCTAGTATAAAGATGGGTAGGTATAGTTATTGTGGAGGGGCTAATCATTTGTATCACACGAATATTGGCAATTATTGTTCTGTGGCATGGGGAGTTCACATTGGCTTAGCAGAACATCCCCTTGACAGATTATCAAGCTCATCCGTTTTTTACAATCAGACCATTAAGTGGAATGATGAAAGTGATATTGGATATAACGAGTTCAAAACTACCAACATAGGACATGATGTTTGGATAGGTAGTGGTGCCTATGTACATTCTGGAGTTCAAATTGGCAATGGTGCTGTCATTGGCGCAGGTGCCGTGGTTACAAAAGATGTTCCTGCATTTGCTATTGTTGCAGGTGTTCCTGCCAAACTCATCCGTATGCGATTTGAGCCAGAAATAATTAGTAAGATTGAAAATATACAGTGGTGGCTTCTGGAAGAAAGTGCATTACAATCACTTAAGCCATTATTTAAAAATGCATTGTCTTTAACCGCTTTCGATGATCTTTCTACTCCACTTAGTAGTTGAATTTCGATTGTACATTGGAAAATTTGGTACAGACATTTCCCTTTGCAAAAATCTCAGAAATGGCTGGCTAGGCATATAAACAGCAAGAACTACTCATTGGTGTCCTCGGCTATTTTTAATAAATTTTTCCTTTTGGGAATAATCACATTCTAAAAAAGTAATCCAAAAAAAAATAGCAATCTTATTTGTAGAGAATAGATATATGGGAACTGTAAACATTTTTAGGAAACAAAATGGTTATAATAATTGATAGTCGATTTTGTAAAAATGAGGCTTAAAATACAAAGCAAGTGTTGAAAAGCATATTCGGCAGAACAAAAGTTGAGAATGACAAATAGTCCGATCATTACAGTATCCATTGCAACATTCAATGCGCAAAAATTCTTAGCCAAAGCCATAGATAGCATCTTGCAACAATCCTTCTCAGATTTTGAATTGCTGATTATAGATGATGGAAGTGAAGATGGTACAGAAGAACTAATTGCTACTTATCAGGATTCTCGCATTGTTTACATCAAGCATGATCAAAACCAAGGCCTCATGAAATGCAGGCAAGAGGCTATTGAACTTGCCAGAGGTAAAATAATTGTTTGGCAAGATGCCGATGATTGGAGTGCGCCAAACAGATTGGAAAGAATTTTTATGGCATTTGAAGAAAACCCAAAGCTCACA
>JADLEN010000129.1 GCA_020846105.1 Chitinophagaceae bacterium
ACAAAAAAGCACCCAAATTTTATGCTTTGGGTGCTTCACTTTTATTGGTAATAATTTACAAATTTACGACCATTGCTGTCGCCAACTCACGCACCGCATCTGCTATGCCTTGGGCATCGTAGCCACATTCACGGTGCAGTTCTTCGGGCTTCCCGTGTTCTATTACTCTATCGGGTATGCCTAGCATTTTTACAGATGCTTTGTAATTGTGTGCATTCATAAATTCCAGAATTGCAGCACCAAAACCACCTACCACAGTGCCATCTTCTACCGTTACTATTTTCGTAAATTTTTGTGCTACTTCGTGTAGCATTGCTTCGTCCAATGGTTTTACAAAACGCATATCGTAGTGCGCAGGAATAATATCTTCGGTAGCCAAACTGCGGCAGGCATTTACTGCGAAATTGCCCACATGACCAATTGTGAGTATTGCTACATCATTGCCGTCTTGTATTTTGCGTCCTTGCCCTATTTGCATTTTCTGCATTGGTACACGCCACTCGGGCATCACCCCTTGCCCGCGCGGGTAGCGGATTACAAAAGGTAAATTTTGCTCTGGCAATTGTGCTGTGTACATCAAGTGTCTCAAGTCGGCTTCGTCCATTGGGGCACTCACAATCATGTTGGGGATGCAACGCATAAAAGCAAGGTCGTATGCACCGTGATGTGTGCCACCATCATCACCCACCACGCCGCCTCTGTCGAGGCAGAAGACAACAGGCAATTTTTGTATCGCTACATCGTGTATCACCATGTCGTATGCACGCTGCATAAAACTGCTGTAAATGTTGCAAAACACCTTCATGCCGCGTGTGGCCAAGCCTGCACTGAGCGTTACGGCATGTTGCTCGGCTATACCCACATCAATGGCACGGTCGGGCATTAGCTCCATCATATATTTGAGCGAGCAGCCCGATGGCATAGCAGGTGTAATACCCATCACCAAAGGATTGGCTTCGGCAAGCTCTACAATAGTGTGTCCGAAAACATCTTGGTATTTTGGGGCCTCTGGCTTTGTGGCAATTTTCTTATTTATTTGCCCCGTTACTTTATCAAAAAGCCCAGGAGCATGCCACAAGGTTTGGTCTTTTTCGGCAAGGTCGTAGCCCTTTCCTTTTACTGTTTTTATGTGCAGCAATTTAGGACCAGGAATGTCTTTTAAATCTTTTATTGTCTCTACCAATTTATGCACATTATGCCCATCTATTGGCCCGAAATAGCGTAAGCCCAAAGCTTCAAATAGGTTGCTTTGGCGAGATACCATTCCTTTAAGGCTTGTGCCTAGTTTGCCCGCCATTTCGCGCTGAAATTCCGGGTAGGGTAGTTTGCCTAAAAGTTTCCAAATATCGTCACGCAGCTTGTTGTATGTAGGCGAAGTGGTGATGTCGGTAAGGTATTCTTTCAGTGCACCCACATTGGCATCTATGGACATGTTGTTGTCGTTCAATATCACAAGAATGTTGGCATTGCTCACTCCTGCGTGGTTCATTGCTTCGAAAGGCAAGCCTGCTGTCATAGCACCATCGCCAATTATAGCTACATGATGTCGGTGTGTTTCGCCCAAATTTTTAGAAGCAATAGCCATGCCCAATGCAGCAGAAATAGAAGTAGAAGAATGTCCTACGCCAAACGCATCATATTCACTCTCGTCTCTTTTAGGGAAACCGCTGATACCGCCATAGCGACGGTTGGTATGGAAAACATCCCTTCTGCCAGTTAAGATTTTGTGCCCATAAGCTTGGTGCCCCACGTCCCAAACAAGTTGGTCGTCGGGCGTGTTATACATATAGTGCAGCGCCACCGAAAGCTCTACCACGCCAAGGCTTGCGCCAAAATGCCCGCCATTGACACTTACGGTGTCTATTATGAATTGGCGTAGTTCATCGCACACTTGTTGCAAATCGGCTTTGCTCAATTTTTTAAGATCGTCGGGGAAATTGATTTGACTAAGTAAGGGGCCTGCAGTTATTTTTTCCATTAAAAATTAGAATAGCATTCGAAAAGGGATTGCCAAAGCTAAAAAGAATATTGCAAATAATTATCGTTTAAGGTTATTTATTTTTGGTTAAACAAAATTAAAATTATCCTGAGCTCTTACAGTTTACAGTTATAAGATTGGGTTTTGAATTACGAATAAAAATTTTACCTTTATCCGAATAAATAAAATTATCCTTTTTTTATGAAGATTAATAGGCTCATCACTATGGTGATTTTCTCATTGGTTATTATTTCATTGATATCTGCAAGCTGTAACAAGCGTATGCTGCCTCACAAAAAATATAGAGGTCAAGCACCTAGAGGGCCGCATAAGTAGCTATTAGTAGTAAAGAAAATTATAGTCTAAAGGATATTGAATGCGCATTGTTAATTATTTGCGGGTTCAGTGTCTTTTTTTTTGTAAATACCAAAACCCCTTTTTTAGCGTATTGTGAAGAAAATTGTTGCCATCTCCTTTTTTATTTGCTGCGTAAATATTTGCGCAGCTCAGGCTGGATATGACACGGTTAATGTTTATTTCCCTATCAACATAACAACAATTGACGCTCGTGGCAAAATGACTCTTGATTCTATTGTGAAAGTAGCACGAGACCG
>JADLEN010000130.1 GCA_020846105.1 Chitinophagaceae bacterium
AATGGAAGCGCCTTTGTATTTCCCTAAAAAAATTTGACATAATGTCTCGTACTAGAAAATGTTGACGATTTTGGAGATGTGAATAAAATAGCTTGTTTTCGTCGATGTTATACTGATATAACTTGTCAAAAGTAATAAAACTTTCTTTACATTTCTTGTTGCTACGGTTTATAGTTGACATAAGCGGTGGCGATTTGTTGGCGTATTTTATTTCTTGCATAATCAAGGTACTTCTGTTGAAATTTTTGTGTAGCCTTATCCACAAATCCACCTAGGTAGCAAGCCCCTAAGGCTTGACTACCGTATAAGGTGGACTTGTGGATAAGGTATTCATTGCATCTAATTCATCTTTTGGCAAAACTCTGTGGTAGGTTTTCTTTTTCCAGTGCTTTTGCATAGGCGCATCAAGTTTATGAGCTTCAAATGGCGTCATGTAATTACAAATCATATGCGGACGGAGATTATTGTAATTATGAATAGCGGAATCTACAGCCAATAAAGCCTCTGCGTATGATTTAAATACACGATTCAATCGAAAATCTGCTTTTAAAATTCCATTCACCCTTTCTGCCATTGCATTTTCATAAGGGTCGCCATTATCAGTCATGCTAATCATTATTCCTGCTTCTTTTAGTTTGCGCACATATTGAAAACTACAATACTGTGAACCTCTATCTGAGTGATGAATTAACAGCTCATCCTTCTTTGTACGGTTGCTAATCGCCATATCCAATGCTTTTAAACAACCTTCTGCTGTTAGAAGTGGATGTAAACAATACCCAACAATTTTTCTTGAATGTGCATCTGTTATTAATGAAAGATAGCTAAAGTCATGACCCATGCAGATGTAGGTCAGGTCACATACCCAAGCACTTTCCGTTCTAATAATATCCATACCCTTGAATAGATTGGGATACTTCTTCAAATGGTGGTCTGAATTAGTTGTCTTAGGGCTAATCTTATTCCTTTTGACTAATTGATTATGGGTAGTCAGCAGTTTATGAAGCTTATCCCTGCCCATTTTAATGCCGCTTGCCGCAAAACTTGACCCCAATAAACGATGTAGCTTATGTGTGCCTAATCCAGGTATCTCTCTTCTAACTGCACTTACGAGATCCAATATCATCATGCCTTCTGCCTCTTGTTGCGCCAGATAATTTTCCTTCTGATAAAATGCTTGTCGGCTTTTACCAAACAGTCTGCAAAGACGACCAACACCCATCTTTGCAATACGGTTATCCCGTAGTCCTATGACCGTTTGGTGCCACGCTTTTTTCTGATAGGTGTTTTTAACTCTTTTTCAGCTACATCAATCAGACTATTCAACGCATGAATCATCAGGTTTGCATCTTTTAAAGAACGCTCTAATTCTTTATTGCGTTGCCTAAGTGCCTGTAAATCTGCTTTTTGTTTTTCGCTCATAGGTGGCAAAGTTATTAACCCTGATTCTATCTTTTTACGATAGGTATTAACCCAATTGTTGACTGCAAATACATTATGAATGTCCAATGCCTGACATACATCATAAGGGTCTTCTCCTCCAAAGAGTACTCTTAAAACGGCTTGCTCTTTGAGTTCTTCACTATACTGGTTACGCTCCAGCAACGATTGCAAATGTTCGTTCATTTTTGGCTCTTTTTTGAACCAAAATCTGTAAACTTATTTCAGTCGAAGACATAAGCCTAAAAAAAAGCAGGCCTAATAAGAATGATTAAGCCTGCTTTAATTTGTTTGAGTTATTTACTAGTTTTATTTTTCGTTGCTATTTGGTGCAGCGGGTAATTCTTCTGGTTTGCTAGGATAAACAGCATCTTTGTTTTGAGAGCTATTATGCCATGCTGCATTTCTTTCTTGCCCAAATCCAAATGCTTCAGGCACTAAAAAAAAGCCTTTTTCATTAGCCGGTTTTTCAATTTCGTTTATTATTGGATATTTCAATGCTGTTTGGTCGTGACGTACGCCCGCTACTAGCCAGCTTACCTTTACATTAGGTTTGTCTGTTTTAATGGTAAAGCTATTGCCGCTTATTTCTTCAGCAATTATGGCTTGAGCAAAAGTGCCAATACAGGTCAATTGATATTTAAAATCCTTGTTTAACGCAATAAAATAACTTGGCAGCATAACTTTTGCCACCCCACTCACATCTGTTGTTACATTACCGTTATATAGGTTCATCATGTCATTAGATTCAACCGAAGAGTGCACCAAATACTTGTTTTCGGGGTCTAGAGGGTGATCTATTTTAAACGATTTAGTTCCCGATGCAGAATAGACACTATAGGTAGTTCCAGTAAAGTATCCTGCATAGTTAGTGCTGCCACCACTTGCACTAGCATATACTCCATAAGTAGTACTGGTACTGCCTCCCTTTGCATAAATTTCCGCACCAAAATTACTGCTTGTCGAAGAGTCGGCTAATACAACAAGAGCGCTATGATTACTACCAGATGATACAGAGTGAGCAAGTAAGCCCGTCTGCCTACCACCCGATACACTTCTTTGCTGGCCAACAATCGCAGGAGTCAATGTAGAAAACACAGAAATAAAGGTTGTTCCCGGACCGTTATTTACACCATATATACCAGCGCCTTTGCTGCTTGTTTTGCCGTAGACTCCATAATTAATTCCAGTACCATTTGAAGCAGTACCATAAACACCATAGTTTGTAGGTCCAGAAGCTGAAGCATCGCCCTTTACGCCCATCCCAGAAGTATAGCTTGTGCCACTATCCAATAGGCCATATACACCAATAGCCTCTATCCCTGAAGACGCTCCTTTGTTCCGACCAAAAACACCTCGCCAACCGCCTTCGGCATAAACGCCTGAAGCTGACGTTGCAGAACCTGCCCCAGTTACTATTACTGTTCCTTGATAAGGCAAACCTGACGAGATCGTGCCCAATCCATTTATGTGGGTATGAAACATAGGCGAAGGTATAGTAGTACCGATACCTACTTTTCCAGTATTGTTATTGAAAATGTCTGTACCAGACAATGTCCAAGGAGATGTATTGCCAGATTTTGCCGCATATAGCGCATAAGGCACACTCACCATTTGTTGGCTGCCAATGCTTATATAGCCTGCGCCAGTATTTAACTCTACCTCAAGAAATTTTACACCAGTAGTCCAATCAATGCCGGCCATTGGACCCGTAACTGCAGTGCCGCTACCAAGGGTGGTGTTTAAGAGACCTTGTGCTGTTGTTGTTACGGTATTTGTTTCCTGAAATAAAGTAGGACCGGATGCCGTTGCATCGTGAATCGTAAACCTAACTTGTACTAAGGCCGAGGCAAGGACAGCCCCAGAGCTGTTGCGAACCGCAGCTTGATAATTGATGGAATTGGGCGCTTGCGCTGATACTACACTTGCCAATAGCATTGCAGAAAGTAAAGAGAGTATTTGCTTTTTCATATTGTTTGTGTATTTGTTTTTTTAGAAATAAAGATTATTGTTTGATGAATCGGATGCTTTGCAGCAAGCCGTTGTTGTTGTCGAAAAGATTAAGAAAGTAAATCCCCGAGGCTAAAGCCTTTAGTGATATTTCTCGTTTGTAGTTGGTACTGATTTTTTCAGCTTTTGGGTCGGTAAAGATGTTTTGACCTGTGGCATTGGTCAAAGAAATTTTTAAATCAAGACCTTCTTTTGTAATCAAGCCTAAAGTCACTATTTCCTGTGCAGGGTTAGGGAAAAGAGCATAATTCACCAAAAGGCCTTGCTCTTTAATCGCCAATGTATTGGCAGGGTTTTGTTGAAAACCTTGGTTGACAAGGAAAGAGCCCGAAGCTCCTGATGCAGTAGCTGTTTCACCAGCTGTAAAGTCTGCTTGTATCGAAGCTCCGCTGTAGCTTCCTCCCGACGAGCCAAGCACTTGCCGGTCGGCACTTTGCGCATATGTTGCTCCAGCATATAGCATCAGAGATAGCAACAAGGTTGATTTTATTTTCATTTATGTAATTGTTTAATTTGTTGATTTTTATTTAATTAGTGCATGTAAAATCCTTGTAATAATAAAATTTTCGAAAAGGCATTTTAGGCTAAATAATTCTTTAAAAAGAACTCATCGACTTGATAATTTTTTCAGTGCCAATAAGTAATCCATTTCTATCTGATATTCTTAACAAATAGATTCCGTTTGCAAAATCCTCCAGATTTACCTCCGAGGCATCTTCCTTTTCAAGTATCAATTTGCCAAGCATATCGATCACTTGAATGTTTACGGGTATTGGCGTTTCAATAGATACTTTATCGTGAGTAGGATTGGGGTAGAGCTTTATTGATACTTGAGACAGCTCCTTTATACCACTTGTATTTATCACATTAATAGTGTCTGAATTATTTAAACATCCATTTGCATCCGTTACTTCTACATAATAGTTTCCTTTCGATAAAATATTGTATACACTCTTATTGGCTCCGTATAGAATTACACCGTTGCGATACCATTGATAGTACCGGTAAATATTCGCTATCTCTAGTATTGGATTTTTGTTGATAATGCTTGGCTTTATTGGGCGTGCATAATTAGTAATTACTGCCGTATTGGTGGTGTCAATACAGCCAAAATTATTGGTTACAATAACCCTGTAAACTCCTGCAGCATTCGCTGGTCTTAAATTGCTTGTAGGCATTGCTGGCAAAAATGCCGTACCGTCTTTTTGCCAATCAAATTTGTAAGTGATAAATCCTGGATTGCAGGTCAATAGGAGGGAGCCTTCTTCACAAATCTTACCATCTGTGGGAGATAAAACTGAAGCCTGTGAAGTATCTTGTTGTAAATAAACGGGAGCGGCATCGCCTTTACAACCGTAAACATCACTTACACGTAAGCCCCAAATTCCGGTAATTCCGGCTGGTACAGTATCGCTTGTTGCACCTGCCAAAGCAACTCCTCCCAAACTCCATTGCCAGCCCGTTGCGGTAGCTGACACCGATTTTAAAGTTATCGTTTTGCCTTTGCAAAATATAAGACCAGAACTAGCCAATGAACTGATAGAGGCTATTGGCAAGGGTTGTACTGTTACATTAAATAATGCTCTTGGACCTTCGCAAGCACCAGATGACGCTGCTAAAGATTGACTTACATAATAGCTTGTATTACCTAACGTAGAGGCACTTACCGTTGGTGCAGTTGTACTCCCAATACCTCCAATGGCGGTGGTATACCATAATAGATTGGCTCCCGATGCGCTCAATGTTGCACTTGCGCTGCCTATACAAAGATTAAGTGGGGAACTTACTACTGTTGGTGCAGATGGCAAGGCATTTACATTAACGGATATTGATGCTTTTGGGCCTTCGCAGCCACCAGAAGACGCCGCTAAAGATTGGCTCACATAATAGGTGGTGGCAGTAGCTGTACCGGTAGTTATGACTGGAGTTGTTGCAGTACCAGCACCGCCAGACGGTGCTGTGTACCAAAGTAAATTTGTTCCTGTTGCACTTAAAGTAGTACCCGCTCCGCCAACACAAAGATTTACCGGTGTGGTAACCGTAGGGGCTAAAGGTGTAGTATTGACATTAGCAACAATTGACGATCTGGAACTTTCGCATCCGCCCGACGATGTTGCCAAAGACTGACTTACATAATAAGTATTTGTACTTGCAGAGCCTGTTGTAATACTAGGAGCTGTTGTACTGCCTACTCCGCCCGACGATGTGGTGTACCATTTAAGGTTGGTGCCTGTTGCGCTTAAGGTTGTACCCGTACTACCTACGCAAAGATTGATTGGAGTACTAACCGATGGTGCTGTTGGTACCGCATTGACATTGGCAGTAATTGTAGCCCGAGAGCTTTCGCAACTACCTGAAGCAGGCGCTGTGCTCTGGCTTACATAATATGTGGCGGTACTTGCAGAGCCTGTTGTAATGATAGGAGTTGCTGTAGTTCCTACACCACCAGATGCTGCTGTGTACCAAAGTAAATTTGTACCGGTTGCACTTAATGTAGTACCCGCTCCACCTACACATAAATTGACTGGTGTGGTGACGACAGGAGCTGTGGGCAACGTATTGACTATCATTGTCACCTTGGTACTGCTCACTGTAGGAATGCTGGCACAGGGCGAATTACTTGTCATTGTGCAGGTTACTGTATCTCCATTGGCAGGTGTGTAACTATAGGTTGTGCTACTTGTGCCAACATTACTGCCGTTGACTTTCCATTGATATATAGGAGCTGAGCCGCCTGAAGTAGGTGTAGCGCTGAAGGTGACTGAAGTGCCGGCACAAATATTATTTTGTGAGGGTGTTACCGTTACTGTAGGAATGATAGGGATTGCACCTGCACAACTTCCTAAATCGTCATCAGCAAAGACAAACGCCCCCATACTAGTTGTACTCGTTAAGGTTACCGTATCTGTACCTAGCGAGTATGCTCCTATACCACCCCAACCATTATCTATGTATAGGTTAGTACCAATAATAGCAAAACCGGCGTTGGCAGTTGCAGAGATAGATGAGGGATTATAAACGACCCAGCTATGTAATAAAGTACCAGAGGAGCTGTATTTTTTCAAAAATTTAGGGCTACCTGTTTGGTTAAAAATATACCAGTTTCCCTCGCAATCTGCAACTAAATCGTAAGGTCCGGCACCTGAAAAACCTGGCACTGTAACGAGTAAAGTGCCACTTCCTGTTCCATCGTATTTATAGACTGCACCAGTGCCTCCGACTAAGCTGTAAATATAGCCTCCACCAGCAGCAATATTTACAGCATAAGCATTGCCAGTACTATGTCCTGTATTTACCCAAGTTGATGTTGCAGGATTATAATAGATGTAATTCCCGGTAGCGACATCAATGCAATAAAATGTCAAGTCGCTGCTACCAGACCCTAATATTGGAGAAACCGTAAGCCCATATGCACCAGCAGCAGGAATAGAAATGGTATTGAGTACAGGATTGGTAGCTGATATGGGCAGGGATGGATTGAAATTATTAATGTTATACCTTCCAAATGAGCCATTCTTCCCATATATCATATTACAAACGGGCAATTGGGCAAACGAATGAAAAGAGAACAGTAATAAAAGAGAAAATAATGAGCTTTTAGCGTATAAATATTTTGACATAAATTGAGTTTGAAAGAAAGCCTAAATGAGTTGAACTATTAAAGAACACCGATACGAGTAATATCAGCTATTGTTGCTATTGGAGCCACTACGGGTGATTCTAATAATTTAATGATGTATGCTGCTACTTTTGCCGCATCTTCTTTGCTTGCAAATCCTATCCCTTGGATTTTTCCAGGCATTTCAGCCTGATGAAAAAGCAGCTTGCCATCTGCAAAAACATTATAACCCCAAGTATTGTTGGACATTAAAAAAACTTTCGAACTAAATACAAAATGATGCTGAGGGTCGGTATGTGTCAATGTGCATAACATTTTGACATTAGTGCTTTGTACTACTTCTTGCCCTGTTCCATTTTGAGCATTTGCATTACCGAGCACAATTAAGATTATTGCCGTTAGTGTTATTATTCTTTTCATATTTTTTTTCTGCTTTTAGAATGAGATTTCAGTACTATTGATTTAAGTGGTCATCTTTTTTCTATTAATTACTCTTTTGTGATTTTTTTTACCGCGATTGTATGCCCCTTATCTTGCAGTAATATCCAGTAATTACCCGTTGGGAGTGAATGCATATCTACATCTATCGATAGTAAGCCCTTATTCGATGCTTGAGATTCAGAATAAATAGTATTCACCAATCTTCCAGCAGCATCTACAAGCTGAACTCCTAAGATAGCTTGGGCATTGGCGTCAATTTTCAGGATTAGAGATTCTTTGCAAGGGTTAGGAAAAACAGTACAGGAAACGTGTTGTTTTTCAATTTGGCTCAGACCCAAAATTTCTGCATCTAACCAATATCTCGTTACTGCTATTTGATTTCTATAAGAATCGTTAATTGCAAAACCAACACAGACAATTTTATTATCAGGACAGAAGTCCATTGCCAAAATTGCACTACCATTATTCGCTAGTTGATTAATCGTAATGCCAGCAGTGCCAAATGTAGTGTCTAGCGTGCCATCATTAAGATAACGCAACACAGCAAAGTCGTTTTGAAAACCAGTATTTGCTAGTGAATAACCACTTACAATAATTTTCCCATCAGATTGTACCAATACCGCTTGTGCTCTATCATACTTAGTACGAATATCTTGCTCTACTATTCCATTAAGTCCAAACGAACTATCGAAATTGCCATCATCTTTATATCGAATAGTTATAAACTTGGCATTAAGGCCATCATCGTGATAACCGGTAGCAACCACTTTTCCATCAAATTGTAGAGCAAGATTTGTTATTTCGGTAGATCCCGTTAAGCCAGTAAAAAATGAGGTTTTATAAGTGGGATCCAGACTTCCATTACTATTCAAACGAATTGTAGCTGCCGATAAAGAACTTGATGGCGACAAGCCTCCCCCAATAACAAACTTCCCATCTGCTTGAATTTTAATACTATTAAAATGAAGTAGAGCGCCGGCAACACTAATTGAAGAAATACCATCCGTACCAAAAGTACTATCTAACAAACCATTAGATTTATAACGCGCTAAAGTAATTGCTCCAAAAGTCTTAGAAGCTCCTAATGCTACTATTTTACCATCTGCTTGTAACACTATTTGGTCAATAAAAGCCCATAAGCCAAGGTTGGTTTTTACAATACCAGAATCATTAAAAGAAGAATCTAAACTCCCATTTGGTTTAAACCGGGCTAGCATAAAAGTGTTACCAGAACCTACGAAATGTGTCCCTGCAATAATGGTTTTTCCATCGGGCTGCGCAATAATTGATTCTACTTGCACTCCGCTTGCACTTGACAAAAATGCAAGACCAGTAGTATTGAAGGATTTATCATAACTACCATCTTCATTAAACCGACCAACCCATATTTTATAATCGCCACAGGGGCCTGTTGCCATAATTTTCTTATCGGGCAAAACCCAAACCGAACGAGCTGTGTTGGACACAGAAGTATCTGCTGAAGTTAGCAAAATACCATCAGCATCTAATGTACTGTCTAATAGGCCTGCCTGACCATATGATTGTGTAAAAAATAAACTAACTAAAGCAATGCTAACGAGGAAAAATTTGCGCATAAATAATTGATAAAAAGATTGAAAATTATCTATATCAAAGGTAGATACCAGACCTTAACCCATCTAAAAAAAGGCATCACATAATGATGTGATTTTTATTTTAGACAAAAAATAACGACCACTCAATTTGGCTTGAGTGGTCGTTTAGAAGTTCTTAAATTATTTAATCAAAAACTTAAAAATCAATGTGCGATTTGGATTTGAAATACTACATCTATTTCAATCTTGCCAAAGCTATGTATTAATTTTTCACTGAAATAATTTCGTGAAGTATAGCATTTTTAGTACTTATTTCTACAATATAATTTCCTTCTTGAGTGTTGTTTAGTGAGTATTGATTATGATCAAGTTTTGTCAAAGTTATAGCTCTCCCCATCAAATCATAAACCTTAATTGACTCGATTGCCTCATTAGACTTAACATTAAAAACCCCCTTAGTAGGGTTAGGCATAAGCAAAACTTTAGTTTTATTTTCTATTGTTTGTATTAATGCGGTCGAGCATTTTCCTGCCACCAAATATTTACTCTTGGCAGGAGTGTTTGTTGCAAGTCCATAATTTGCATTATTAACTACATCATCGCCAAATGCTGTTAAATGGGCAAATGTACCATCTGTAGAAACTTGCCTTGCAGCACAAACATCATTATCCCAGCCCCAAGTTAGCCAGCCGATATTTTTTGTTTTGCAGATATTCATCATTGGCTTATAATTCAGCAAATACTGACAAGGTGTAGGGTCGTCTTGATAATTAGAAAGTTCACCTATTATAAAAGGAATGTTTTTCGAAAGTGCGTAATTCACTTTATTGAGCATAGTAAGGGAATCATTTCCTGCATATGCGTACCAATAAGAGTGTGCACTAAACATCAAATTATGCATTGGGTCGGCGGCTTGTAAAGTTGCGCCTACATCAGCAAGGACATCTAGATTAGTGCCACAATCAGGACCGTCAATCAAAAGCGGAACAGTTATTCCTCCTGCTCTGATTTTGTTGACAATATTAGTGTATGTACTCGAAAAAATGATTTTTGATAATGTAGGATTGCTCGTCCAGTTTACATAAAGCGCCTCATTCGCTACATTAATAATCAGGCTGTGTTTGTATTTATTGATAATCGCCAATATTGCAGGTTGTAAATACCAATCGGTTAGTAATGACAATGCGGCCGTATCATTATTACAAGTCTGATCGTGCAAATCTATTATTGGCACTATTTTATTCTGAATACATTTAGATATTGCGCTATCTAAGTATTTATAGGTTGTATAGGTTGTATTTGGTACTGCATCAACATTTGATTTATACCAAACTAATCTTATACAGTTAGCACCCGTCTTGGCTATTTCATCAATATATAATTTACTTGTTTCCCAGCCCCAATTATATGGAGCATAATTAATTCCTCTGAGAGAAAGCGTATCATCACAAGGGCCTAATATATATCGTCCAGAAGTATAAATAGTTGCTCCCGATTGAGCCTCGCACCGATAGATAGTGGTAATAAATAGCAGGGCAATATTAAACGCTAAAAAAAATTGCTTCATACTGTAGAAATTTGATTAATAATTACAAAAGTAATAGCAGTGGCTAAAAAATTTACTATATAAATACCGCATAATGATGTGATTTTTTGCACCAACAATATTCAATAGCTTTGTTCCCTTCATTACATCTTTTGACAAAGGTATTCCTATATATCGTTTTCTTTTTCAGTATGGCATATTGCAATGCGCAATTGCAAGAGAACAATTTTATTTTTTCAAATCCGGCTTTCCAAAATTATACTATAAAAAATGGGCTGCTTTTTAATTATATAAATGGCCTGCTACAAGATAAAAGGGGATATATATGGATAGCTACCAAAAATGGATTAAGCAGATTTAATGGAAATAAATGGGTAGAGTTTCAACAACAAAATGGGGCACTAAAACATAGGCTACCTTCTAATTGGGTAGTAGATATTACCGAAGACTATCAATCTAATATTTGGATAAAAACGGACAACGGCGTTTGCAAATACGACACCGAAAAAGATTCTATTATTTTCTTCCCCGAAATCATTAAAGGATGGGGAAAAATAGTTTTCGCAAAGCCCTATAACTTATACATATCTTCTTGGTCTGGTATTGAACATTATCAAATCGAAGGGAACAAACTCATTCATAAAAAATCTATTATAGAATCTGCCAACAACTCTATACTTCATCTCTGTAACGATACCATTAACAATATGATTTGGGCTTGTCCGGAAGATCATCCAACATTAATGAGCATCAACACTCAAAACGAAGAATTCCAACACTTA
>JADLEN010000131.1 GCA_020846105.1 Chitinophagaceae bacterium
GTGAATTCCAAGCCCTAGGTAGTGACTTGAAAGTATGTTTAGGAAAACCATTGGATGTTTTCAATAGTTTAATAAATGAATATAATATTGAGTGCGTATTTGCCAATACAGACTACGAACCCTATGCAATTACTCGTGACGAAAAAGTTTTAAATTTTCTTGCTGCAAATAAAATTCAATTTAAATGCTTTAAAGATCAAATAATTTTCGATAAAGATGAGGTGACCAAGGATGACGGTACACCTTATACTGTTTTTACGCCTTACAGCAAAAAGTGGAAGGCAAAGCTGAATTCTTTTTATTTGAAACCATACCCGGTAACGCAATACTTGGGCAATCTTTTTAAAACCGAGCCAGAAGCCATACCTACAATCGAAAATTTGGGTTTTGAGAAGGCAGAAATTGCTTTTTTACCCCCCCAAATAGATACCGGCTTGATATCCAAGTACAACAAACAAAGAGACTTTCCTGCGATAAATGGTACAAGTAGGCTGAGTATGCACCTACGGTTTGGAACAATAAGCATAAGGCACCTTGCTCAGATTGCTTTGGACACTAATGAAACCTGGCTCAATGAACTGATATGGCGTGAATTTTACATGTGCATCTTGTATCATTTCCCTAATGTAGTGACCCAATCTTTTAAGCCTAAATACGATAATATAGAGTGGCGAAACAACGAAGAAGAGTTTGATGCATGGTGCAATGGCAAAACTGGATACCCAATAGTAGATGCTGGCATGCGCGAGCTCAATGCAACTGGATTTATGCACAACCGTGTACGAATGATAGTGGCAAGCTTTCTTACCAAGCATTTATTGATAGACTGGCGTTGGGGCGAAGCCTATTTTGCTAGCAAATTATTGGACTATGACCTAGCTGCTAATAATGGCGGCTGGCAATGGGCTGCGGGCTGTGGCTGCGACGCGGCTCCTTATTTCAGAATTTTTAATCCATATGAGCAGACTAAAAAATTTGATAAAGACTGTGCTTATATAAAAAAGTGGGTACCCGAGTTTCAAGAATTTCATTATCCCAAGCCTATTGTAGATCATAAATATGCGCGAGAAAGAGTACTTTCGGCATACAAAAAAGCACTTAACTAACAACACGATACCCTACAATGGCTACTACTATTACTTGCCCCAATTGCAATACACAATTTGAGCCTACCGATGCACTACGCGACCAACTACAAAAAGACTTGCGCAAGCAAATGGAAGACTGGAAGCTGCAACGTGCCAAAGAGTACGAAGACAAAGAACAGGCTTTTGCGAAGCAAAAAGAACAGCAAGACCAACTTTTTGCCCAAAAATTAGCACAACAAAAAATGGAGCTAAGCGCCACAATAGCCAAAGAACAAGAGGCTAAAATAAGCGAGCAATTTGCTCACCAAATAAAACACTTAAATCAGGTGAATATAGACAACGAGTCGCGGCTGAAAGAGGCAAGAGACAAGGAGCTAGCGTTTCTTAAAAAAATGCAAGAACTCAAAAGCAAAGAGGAAGAGCTGGATATAACCATGCAAAAACAACTGCTCGAAGAACGTGGCAAATTGACGGCTATTGTGCGCAAAGAAGAGGAAGAGAAGTCTAAGTTTAAGGAACAAGAATTTCTGTTTAGAGAGCAAGAACTAAAACAACAGCTAGAACAGCAGCGCAAGCTAGCCGACGAGATGCGCCGAAAAGCCGAACAAGGCTCTATGCAGCTGCAAGGCGAGGTGCAAGAACTAATGCTCGAAGCTATGCTTCGCCAAGAGTTTCCTTTTGATATTATAGAAGAGGTGGGCAAAGGCGTACGCGGTGGCGACTGTGTGCAGATAGTGCGCAACCAAGCCGGCCAACCTTGCGGCAAGATAGTGTACGAAAGCAAGCGCACCAACGCTTTTAGCAACGACTGGATAGCCAAAGTAAAAGCCGATATGCGCAGCAAAGGTGCCGACATAGCCGTAATCGTAAGCCAAGCCATGCCCAAAGACATCAGTACTTTTGGCCTCAAAGACGGTGTGTGGATTTGCACTTTCAAGGAGGCTAGTACCGTAGCGCTGGTACTGCGCGAGCAGATACTAAAGGTGCACCAAGTGGCACAAAACAGTGAAAACAAGCTAGACAAAATGTCTATGCTCTATAGCTACCTCACTAGCTCAGAGTTTTCAGAGCAGTGGAAAGCCATGCAAGAAGGTTTCCAAGCTATGAGGGGCTCTATACAAAAAGAGCGAGATGCCATGGAGCGCATGTGGAAAGCCCGCGAAAAACAACTAGAGCGCATACTCCTAAGCTCTACACATATCAAAGGGTCTATGGAAGGTATCTCTGGTAGCAGCACACTAGATTTCGACCTTGGCGAGCCCAATGAATTCTTGCTAGACTAATTTTATTAATTACACCATAAGCAATGAAAATATTCCTTTGGCCGCAAAGCCTATATTTTTGCGCAGCAATACAATACCCGCAATACTTATGAGCCTCAAAGACGCACTGCACTGGCGATATGCCCCCAAAAGAATGACTGGCGCTACTGTAGCACCCCAGCATATCGAAGCCATACTGCGTGCTGCACAATACGCACCTAGCTCTATGGGGCTGCAACCTTTCAGTCTCATATTGGTGCAAGACACTGCTGTAAAAGCACTCATAAAACCTATTGCCTACAACCAGCCGCAGATAGCCGAGGCATCGCACCTACTGCTTTTTTGTGCCTATACCCAGCTCACACAGCAGCACATAGATACTTACTTACAACAAATCATTTCCGTACGTGGCGTATCGGCAGAGAGCCTCGCTGCCTTTCGTGGGTCTATGATGCGCTTTGCCCAGACTAGTAGCAGCGAGCAGATAGCACATTGGGCAGCCAACCAAGCCTACATTGCCCTTGGTTTTGCACTGGCCGAGGCCGCTCTGCTAGGTGTAGATGTGACCCCGATGGAGGGTTTCGATAAGGCCGCGCTCGACAAGTTTTTCCAGCTGCCTAGCCAGCAGCTTTGCAGTGTGGCACTGCTAGCTATTGGCCACCGAGACGAGGCCAATGATTTCTTGGCCAAAGAAAAAAAAGTACGCAAGCCGCTAGCCCAGCTCGTAAAGCGTATCTAAGCACCCAATAGTATTTCTAGCTCGGCTATCATTAGTGCCGTGGCGCCCCATATTACCACATTTTCGCTGGGGCAATATGCATTTACCGTACGGTGCAGATGCGCAGGCGTGCGCAGGCTCACCGCGGCTTTGGTGCCAGGCGCTAGCAGCTTTGCCAGCGGCAGCTCTATCACTTCATCTACCTCGTAGCTGCTCAGTACCAAAGGCGCTTGGCTATGCCAATACCCCACATAGGGCATCACCTCAAAATTACTTACCGCTATATACACAGGGCTTAGCGCACCTATAGGCAATATATGGTTTGGGGCTATGCCCACCTCTTCATAGGTTTCGCGGAGGGCTGTTGCCAGTAAGCTATCGTCGCTAGGCTCATGGCGCCCACCCGGTAGGCCCACCTGCGCGCTATGCGCACCACCATCGGCACTGCGCCTTATGGCTAGCAAGTGCCAAGCCTCCTCTTTGGTGTATAGCAGCAGCATCACCGCACTTTTTCTAGTTTTTTGCGCAGCGCCACCCCTTGTAGCACTTGCATGCGGGAATATCATGTGCATAGCCTGCTCCTGTGCCAGTGGCGCAGTGGCTAGCCGTGCTTGTAGCTTGCTTATGAGGTCTGGTATGTGCTGTGGCTGCATAGGGTAGTGGTGCTGTTGCTGCTTGCAACAATAACGTTTATTTAGTTATTATTGCAAAAGTACAAAACCCTACCAATGTATATTTGCTGCTCTTTATAGCCTACGCCCATGCGCCCATTACTCATATGCCTATTACTGATATTGGCCACTGCCCCTGCCCAGGCTGTGGTGTGGCGCGGCACTATTGTAGATGCAGATAGTAGGCAGCCCATCCAAGGCGCTATTATCACCAATACCCTTAGCCAGTTTTTTGTGCTCAGCAACGAGCGTGGCCAGTTTGATATACAAGGGGCCGAGGGCGAGACCGTAAGCTTCCAATGCCCCGGCTACCGCACCGAAACCCACGTGATACTCAAAGGCCTCGAAGACATACGGCTAAACTTTGCCATGAAACTAGCCAGCAAGCAGCTGCAAGAGGTGGTCATTACCCAAAAATACAAAACCCAATACCAGCGCGACTCTGCCGAGCGGCGCGTAGTGCAGCGTAGCGTGCTAGAGCGGCACAAGTCTAGCATAGCTAGCCCATTCTCCTTTGCCGCAGAGCGCCTCTCGCGTAGCCAACGCGCCCTATTTAGGTTTAAGAAAAACTACAACAGGCTAGAGCAAGAACAATATACCGACACCCGCTACAGCCCCGAGTTAGTGGCCAGCCTCACCGGCCTTGGCGGCGATACCCTAGCATATTTTATGAACAGCCACCCCATGCCCTACGACTACGCCCGCGCCGCCACCGCCCTAGAGCTCAAGATGTGGGTGCGCTACCAATACAAAGACTTTATCCGCAGCACCGATAGCCTGCGCCAGCTACAGCTGCCTTACTAGCCCGGCGCCGAGCGCAGCATCGGCGACACGCCAAAAAAAAGCAATTACTCCTTCTTCTTTTTCTGCCGCACGCCTGTGCGGTCTATATTGCGCGATGAGCGCCACAGCAGGTACAGCATTTCGTTGCTGTCTATGAGGGTGCGCATATATATTTCTATCTCTTGGCACACCGCCTCGGCATCGCGGAAGGCTACAAGAATGCCTGCCACAGCCGCACTGCGCTGCTGCCGCAAGATGCGGGGCGCGTGTATGGCTTGGTAATAATCGGTGATTTGGCTGGCTAGCAGCACTATGTCGGCAGGGGCGCTGCCGGGCATAGCAGGCGCATCGGGTAGCAGTGCCTCGTGTGTTTTTTGGGCAAAAAGGTAAAGGTCGGCATCGCGGATACGGCTAAGCGTGCGGGCTTTGATGGCGGCCACAAGGGCTTCCATATCGGCATCGGCGGTGGTCACATAATGCACGTGGGCATTGCGTGCAAGGCGCAGCAGCGTGGCTACAAGGGTGTCGCGTTTTATTTTTTTGTCTAGCGCATAGCCACTACTGTCTTGGTCTGCGTCTCCTACCAGCTTGCCTATGCGCTGGATGTGTTGGCTGAGCTCTGCAGCCTTTGCCACTACTCTGGGCAGGCCTGCAAGGGCGCTTGCATTGGCACGGAGATGGGCTTCCGACTTGCGGAGGGAACTATATTTGTCAAATTGGTTGCGATTCATAGCCTAGGTGCTGTTATATTCGTTAGCAATTGTATTTTGTCAGCAATCATATTGCTTTTGACAAAGATACAA
>JADLEN010000132.1 GCA_020846105.1 Chitinophagaceae bacterium
ATTGGATGCTGCCCGCGCCCGCGCAAGGTGCTGTAATGGTAGCGTGCAGAGCAGGAGAAAATGAGTTGTTTGCTCACTGTCAAAAATTCAATAATATCGATACAGAAATTTGTGTGAAAATAGAACGAGATTTTCTTACAACCCTTATGGGTGGTTGCTCTACGCCTATTTGCGCTTTGGCAGAAATTAAAGAAGGTACCCTTACATTCAAGGGCAATATCTTTTCAATTGATGGTAATGAAAAAATAGAAATCGAGGCGGAATGCACATTAAGTGAAGTAGCAGATTTTGGAATAAAAATGGGGCAAGAATTATTGGCAAAAGGGGCAGACAAAATTGTCGCTGAAATCAGAAATTTTGGAGCATAAAAAAATAAAAATACTCAGCACAGCTTTGCTTTCTGAAAATGCTGAAAAGCAGTTTCAAGCAGAAGGTTTTGAATTGCTGCAACATTCCTTTATTCACACCCAATCCATTTTTTCTGCCGAAACAAAAAGTTTCATTAAAGACGTTGCTTCGCAAAAAAAATTAGTGCTTTTTACAAGTGCCAATGCAGTCAATTCGGTAATCGATCACCTAAAAATTATAAAACCCGATTGGCAATTTTATTGCATTAGCGGCAAAACTAAAGAGGCAGTCGCAGCCTATTGGGGAACAGAAAAAATATTAGGTTACGGAAATGACGCGCTTGAAATTTTAGAAACAATGACTTCTGAAATACCTCAAGAAATTATCTTTTTCTGTGGCAATAAAAGGTTAGACACATTGCCTGATACGCTTACTGATAGAGGATTTGACGTAAAAGAGTTAATCGTTTATCAAACAGCATTAAGTTCAACGAAACTTGAAAACAGTTTTGATGCAATAATTTTTTTTAGCCCTTCTGGCATAGAAAGTTTTTTGCAGCAAAATACAATTCCGATGGAAGCTATACTTTTTGCAATTGGAAATACTACCGCAAAACATTTGGGGAACATTTGTGCGAATCAAATTATTGTTTCGCCCTCGCCCGACAAAAATATTTTAGTAAAAACAGTAATCGAATTTTATAAAAACAAAGAAATAAAATGTTGAAAAATGATTTAATTCTCCGTACACTTCGTGGCGAACAAACTGAAAGAACACCTGTGTGGATGATGCGCCAAGCAGGTAGATATTTGCCCGAATACATTGTTATCCGCAACAAGTACGGCTTTTTCGAGCGTTGCCAAACACCCGAATTGGCTTGCGAAATAACCATCCAACCTGTAGATATTGTGGGCGTAGATGCAGCGATATTATTCTCTGATATTTTGGTAGTGCCACAAGCAATGGGCTTGGAAGTACAATTGAAAGAAAATGTGGGACCGCTACTACCCGACCCTATAAAATTAGCCTCCGATATGGCGCGTGTTCGTGTACCCGATGTTGATGAAACTTTGGGTTATGTGTTCGATGCGATTAAATTAATCAAACAAGAATTGAACGACCGTGTGCCGCTAATTGGCTTTGCGGGTGCTCCTTGGACTTTGCTTTGCTATATGGTGCAGGGCAAGGGCAGCAAGACTTTCGACGAGGCAAAAGCTTTTTGCTATGCACAACCAGAAGTAGCGCACCAATTGTTGCAAATGATTACCGACACTACCATCGCTTACCTCAAAGGACAAATAAAAGCAGGTGCCGATGTCTTGCAATTGTTTGATAGTTGGGGTGGATTGCTTAGCCCAACAGATTTCGAAAATTTATCGCTTCGATATATTCGCCAAATAGTAGCTGCGGTGAAAGATGAGGTACCTACGATTGTCTTCGCAAAAGGAGCTTGGCATAGTCTTGAGGCTATGGCGGCAACAGGTGCTGCTGGCTTGGGTATCGACTGGTGTATCGACCCGAAAATGGCACGAAAATTTGCAGGAAATAATGTTACCCTTCAAGGTAATTTCGACCCAGCAAAATTGTTGTCGCCAATACCCGTTATAGAGGCAGAAGTGAAAAGTATGTTGCAAGCTTTTGGTCCGGGCAGACATATTGCCAATTTAGGTCACGGTATTTTGCCCAATGTACCTGTAGCGCACGCGCAAGCCTTTGTAAATACGGTGAAAGAGTTTCGATTTTAATTAGCTAACGCAACATTTTTTACCTTTACCTAATGAATACTCAAAAACCCAAACCAATTTTTCATCCACGCATTTTTTGGGATGTACAATTCGACACTATCGACTACGACAATCGTGCTCGATTTGTGATAGAGCGGGTTTTTGAGCGTGGCGATGTAGAAGATATTAGGCAATGCAGAAGATACTATGGCGATGATAAGATTAGGGAGATTTTACTCAAAACGCAATACCTGCCCGAAAGAAGAATTTATTTAGCCGCGGCAGTTCTTGCAGAACCGCTTACTAATTTTTTATGCTACAAATTAAGACAGTCGAACCCAACACACTTGCCTTATTAAGGGAGCTTCAACAACTTAAAGAATTAAGCGATTTCTCTTTAGTTGGAGGCACTGCTTTATCCCTAGTTTATGGTCATCGGCTATCTATTGATTTAGATTTATTCTCGAATAAAGGTTTTGAGTTGGAGTCTATTACAAATGCATTGACAGAAAATTATGGCGCACGTTTAGCTATTGAAAGCAGCAAAGCTAAATGGGGTATCTTCTGTTATATTGACAATATCAAAGTAGATTTAATCAATTATCCGCACGCTTGTATAAAAGACATTCAAGTGATTGAAGATATTCGGATGTACAGTTTAGAAGATATTTGTGCAATGAAAATAAACGCCATTTTAGGGAGAGGAAAGAAAAAAGATTTTTGGGATATTGCAGAATTACTTGGTCATTTTTCCTTAAAGCAACTTATGGCTTTTCATAAAGAAAAGTATCCTTCTCAAAACCTTCTTATCTCCATTCCGCAAGCCATTAGCTATTTCGATGACGCAGAAGAAAGTGAAGACCCCATAAGCTTAAAAGGGCAAACTTGGGAGCAAGTAAAAAAAGATATTCAGAAAGCAGTGAGTCAATTTTTATCGTAAAAAGAACTTTGTGATATTGCTCATCACCTTTGTAGTAAAGGTTTCTAACTTTTGAAGTAAATAAAAATTATGCCAAACACTCATACCAAAACCTCAATGCGCAATCGTTGGATTGATTACATTCACGGCTTGCAAGACACCATCTGCAATGCTTTAGAAACAGAAGACGGCAATGGAACTTTTTTTGAAGATAGATGGGAACGTGCCGA
>JADLEN010000133.1 GCA_020846105.1 Chitinophagaceae bacterium
ACAAATACTTTGGGATGTTTTGTTACCTCACCACTATGGGCAAAAAACAAGAGCTGCATCTTTCTTTTTTGCGGGGAAAAGATTTGGTAACGATGTACCCGCAATTACAACAAAAAGGCAGAGCAATGGCAGCTTCTATTTGTTTCAAAAACAAAAAAGATTTTAATAAAAACGAAATTGTCGAATTGATAACCACCGCTGCTATTTGGCAAAAAGAGGCCTTCGAACAAGGCGAAGGCTTCTTGAAAAAGAAAAAATAGTAAAGAGCTTATTTAACTAAGAAGCTGGTATGCCACAAATGCAAAAGCATAAGCCAAGAAACCCATGTAGGCAAATTGGATTAAGGGATATTTCCAGCTGCGCGTCTCGCGTTTGGTAATAGCCATTGTGCTCATGCATTGCAATGCAAAAACATAAAACAATAGCAGCGACACCCCAGTGGCCAAAGTATAAACAGGGCTACCATCGGTGCGGCGCGCAGCGCGTAGCTTCGCACGCAAAGAATTGTCTATATCTTGGGCATTGCCCACACTGTATAATGTAGCCATAGTGCCTACAAATACCTCACGAGCAGCAAATGAAGTGATGAGTGCAATACCAATTTTCCAATCGTAACCTAAAGGACGGATAGCGGGCTCTATGGCATGGCCCAGAATGCCTGCATAAGAATTGGCCAGCTTGGCAGTAGCAAACTCGTTGTTTATCTCGGCGGTGCGGGTTGGTTGTAGCTGATGCAAGGTTGCGTATTGGGCTTCCAAAGCACGCATCCTACTTGGTGGGCCAAAACTACTAAGCCCCCAAAGTATAATTGAAATTACAAGAATCACCTTACCAGCATCCGTCACAAAAATTTTGGCCTTTTCTATCATTGTAATGCCCACATTTTTCCACCTGGGTGCGCGATACACAGGCAATTCCATGAGAAAATAGGTTTTTTCTTTCACCTTAATTATCATGTCCATTACCTTAGAAACGATGAGCGCCATTACAAAACCAAGCAGATATAAGCCCATTAATACAAGTCCTTGCAGATTGAAAAAACCTAGAAAACTTTTGTTGGGTATTACCAGCCCAATAAGGATGGTGTAAACCGGTAATCGTGCAGAGCAGCTCATCAACGGAGTTACTAATATAGTGATGAGTCTTTCCTTTTTGTTTTGGATAGTACGAGCAGCCATTATTGCAGGCACGGCGCAGGCCATCCCGCTTATTAGTGGCATCACCGAGCGGCCATTGAGCCCCACACTACGCATGAGCCTATCTGTAAGGAAAGATATTCGAGCCATATATCCGCTGTCTTCTAAAATAGTAATACAGCCAAAAAGTATCATTATCTGTGGGATAAAAATAGCAATACCACTAATGCCTGCCAATACACCATTGATAAGCAAATCCGCAAAAAGATTTTCGGGCAAAAGCATGCTTAGTTGGCCACTTAGCCAACTAAAACCGCCCTCTACCCAATCCATAGGATAGCTCGAAAACGAAAAAATACTTTGGAACAAAAGAAACAAAACGACTAACAATATGAAGTTGCCATACAAGGGGTGTAGCAATATTTTGTCCCAGCGCTCGCTGCGCATCGCCTTTTGTGTTGGGGTTTCTTCTACTACTGTTTTCTGTAAAATATTGCCTATTTTACGATAGCGAAGCATTATTTCTTCGCCCTGTATTTTTGATTTGTGAAACTTTGCTTCGCCCATTCTGCCTGCCATTTGTATACGCTGCGCGGCATGTAAAAACGGAACATCGGGCAATTGGCAGCAAAGTTGCAATGCGGCATAATCACTTTTGGCGTTGGCAATATTCTTAACGTCAGAAATCCAAGGTCCACAAAGTTCGGCAATATCAATAAAGCCCGTTTTTACTTGTAAAGAATCTTCGTGCTGAATATCTTCTATTGCTTTTTTAATCTCGTCAATACCCTTGTTTTTGCGGGGGTTGGCAGCTATTATTTTTATTTTAAAATAACGTTCTAGTTCTGGAATGTTGATATGTATGCCTCTGCCTTTGGCAATATCTACCATAGTGAGTACTATGATAGCGGGTATGCCCAAGTCCATTATTTGGGTGCAAAGCAACAGGTTGCGCTTGAGGCTAGAAGCATCTGCTATGATGATAGCCATGTCTGGCTTGTCGGTATTAGTGCTGTTGAGCAATACGTCATAAGTCACTTGCTCATCTTCGCCCTTTGGGTATAGGCTGTAAGTGCCAGGTAGGTCTATTATCTGCACTTTTTCTCCATTGCGCAGGGTCGAAACGCCAGTCTTTTTATCCACGGTTACACCCGCAAAATTGCCCACCTTTTGATTGAGCCCTGTTAGGGAATTAAAAAGTGAAGTTTTGCCACTATTGGGATTGCCCACAAGTGCTATCGAAAAAGGTTTTTGCATAGAAATAATGGTGGCAAAGGTATTCTTTTACACACTTAAACTCAAGCGACAATATTGGGCGAAGCAAAGCGATATGACCAAACACTTCAGTTAAAAATAAAACCTTATAAAGCCCTTGAATTGTACTTATACTTTATGTAAAATAAAAACCGTTAATGATTCGTTAATAGGTGGGGGGGGTAAAATTTAATCTATATAGTTTGTACGTTTGTCGTAACAAGCAGGTGCAGTACAAGCTAAGTAGCACAGCAGCAGGGTACATTATACGGCAAACAATAAAGCCTACCAAAAACATACCCTGCACGCTCTACTACTTGTAAGCGAAATGGCCTTGATGGCCAAACTAGAAATTTGCTACCGAAATAACAAACAACCTTACGCCCGGGAAGGCAGTAAAGGTACGTGTTTTTTGTTTTGGAAGTAAATGGAGACTATGCAGCAATAGCCACTTGGGTAATTGCGGCGGGCTGTATTTTTCTTTATTCTTGAAGATTGCTTTTGACAAGCTCTGATAAATGGTCAAAACAGAACATAAGGACGCTGCTACTCACCCCGCGACAGGCTTTGCCAGGGTGGACAAAAAACACGAAAAACAATGAAAAAGCTTACTTTATTACTTTTGGCAGCAGGATTTATGGCTACAAGCATATTTATATCCTGCAAAAAAGACAATTTACAGACCTCTTCTTCTAAAAAAGGCACTCAAAACACCAACCGAGTTGGTGAACCTGCCTTTGCAACTTTTACAAACTTAGAAACGTACGAAACGTTTTTAAATTCAGCACCCAACACGCCAATCAGTGGGCTACCTTCGGACTTCATTTCTATGAAATCAATAATTGATGAGATTGAATGGCAAAAAGAAAACGACAGCATAGCTTATTACACAAACCCAAACCTTGCCGACAGTATTTACGAAAGCTATGGAAAATTATTGGATGTACTAAATGAAGATAAAATTGTTAATCTATATGGCAATTTGGTGCGAGTAGATTTGTTAAACGATATAGTTTATACAATAGCCTCCACAACAACCGCTTCTTACGACTTACTGCTACAAAATCCGAATCACAATAGCATCACACAATATACCACTAATGATGAAGTGGCACGTACGCTGGCTGGCATATCTGGTTGCAATGAAAGGTTTGCAGCTAATAAGAAAAATCCAGGCGACAATAATTGTAGTAATAATTATAGAACTAAAAAAGATGTTACTTATCAAAAGGCAGGCATTTATTTCTCTTTAGTAGCTGAGGCAAAAAATCAAAGAAGAATAGCTTGGGCTTGGTGGGCCTATAGTGGTGTAAAACCCGCAATGTATATGAGTATGATGTGGAAGCCACGTTGTGAAACTGCAACAAGTTGGTGGAGCGGAGAAGCTGGTTCGTGGTATCATAGTCCTGCATACTCAGGCGATGGACAAAAAGCCACCTTTAGACCATATAGTAGTTCCAAAGCATTAACTTCTTACAACTTTGGTTCATCAATTCACGGTAATTGTGGCGTTAATTGGGTTCAAATAGTAGACTAATTGATATGCAATTAACAAGCCTTGGAACAATTGTATTCTTTGCCCTTGCATTCTGTACAGAATGCAAGGCGCAAAATGCAAACAAATTAGAAGTTAGCATTATTCCAGCATTAGGATTTAACCTTTCTTTTCCAGCTGTGACTCCTCGAAGTAGCAAAGACCAGTTGACTTATACTATAGGTACAGCAGTTCCCAAATATTATTTTGCAGGTATCGGCTTACAATTACAACTTTGGGACGAATGGCAAACAACCCTCAAAATTGCAAGAACAGGATACGGATATGGTTGGCGTTACGAATACCCATTACCGCCACCAGACCAAAAAGCGAAAGGTAGTTCTAAGACAGCAAGAGAAGTAAATATTTTGGACTTTACTACTGAAAAAAAGTTGTTTACAACAAATAAAGTAAGATTGCTAAACCAAGATTTAAAATTAGTTTTTCAAGGGCTTGTGGGCATCCGATATGCGAGTGTGCCAAAGCTTGACCGTGTGGACAGTTTGGAGGCGCTACCCTCATTATTTGTAGTTGGACAAATGAATGTAAAAGATTCAATACGAAATTTAAGGTACGGTAGCGCTGCAATATCTTTAGGACTTAATGCACAACTATACGTCAATTCACACCGTAGTATAAAAGTAGGTGCAATGTATAGTTATGCTCCCAATCCTTTATTGGAGTATCGTACTGATGTTACTTATTTTATTGGTTCAGGTAGCAATGACCAGTTCAAAACACACTCTGGCAAACACCAATTGTTGTTTTATTTTGAATATCCTATTCGTTTTTTAAAATGGAAATAGTTCCCCAATAACAGAGCCTCTTTTAATCGTTACTTTTCTCAAAAAACACCATAGCTTCAAACCTGTGGTGTTTTTACATTTTAGAATCATTTTTTTAAAAGAAAATATCGCGTCGTTTGCCCAATCGAATATTTCTATAAAATTGTCATCAAAAAGCCATTTGTAGCGTTGTTTATTAGTTGTATAATCCTATTTTTGCGAGAATTACAAACAGTCTCTTTATTATGAATTTGTACTTGTTGAACGCCGCAAACGGTTCTTTAGTCGATTATTTGCCCATTGTGATGCAGTTGTTTTTGGCAATTGGCATTGTGGCGATAATGATGGGCGGTTCGCACTTGCTAGGACCCAAGCGTAAAACCAAAGATAAATTAGCCAACTTCGAGAGTGGTATCAAGGCAATAGGCAATGCCCGCCAGCCGATGGCTATTAAATATTTCCTTACGGCCATACTATTTGTATTGTTCGATGTAGAGGTTATTTTCTTTTATCCTTATGCTGTCAATTTTAAGGAATTGGGGCAGGAAGGTTTTATTGCAGTAGTGATGTTTGTTGCATTTTTCTTGGTAGGCTTTACCTACATCATCAAGAAGGGTGCGCTAAAGTGGGAAGATTAAATTATTCAATTTTTACAATAAATTATGGGTCGTCCGGTACAATATAACACAAATAACAAACCTGCCATTATCCCCGAAGGGTATTCTGGCGAGGGTTTTATGGCTACCAAAATGGATCAATTAGTGGGTTTGGGAAGGTCACATTCGTTATGGCCTTTGCCTTTTGCCACCTCTTGCTGCGGTATCGAGTTTATGGGTACGATGGGTTCCAATTATGACCTTGGTCGTTTTGGGGCAGAGCGTATGGGCTTCACACCGCGCCAATGCGATGTGCTATTGGTGGCAGGTACTATTTCTAAAAAACTAGCGCCTGTGCTACGCCAAGTTTATTTGCAAATGGCCGAACCACGTTGGGTGGTAGCAATAGGCGCTTGTGCATCGAGTGGTGGTATATTTGATAGCTATTCGGTATTGCAAGGTATAGACCAAGTGATACCGGTAGATGTGTATGTGTCGGGTTGTCCGCCAAGGCCTGAAGCGATATTGGAAGGCATTATGCGGGTACAAGATTTGGTGAAAGCTGAAAGCATCCGCCGCCGCACCCACCCAAGATACACAGAATTGATGCAGAGTTACGGAATAGAATAAGCGTATTTTATTTACAAAATTTGATAATGACCAACGAATATATTCAACAAATACTGAGCGACAAATTTGGAACAGCTGTGTCCAATTTCGAGGAGCATTTTGGTATTTTTTCTTTCGATGTTTTGCCTTCAGAAAATGTTGCATTGTTGCAATTTTTGAATGAAGAAGAAAGTCTTGCATTCCGATTTCTTACCGACCTCACAGGCGTTCATTTTCCCGACAGAGTGGGCGAAGAGCTTTGTGTAGTCTATCATTTGCACAATTTGGTAGCCAACAAGCGTATTCGTGTTCGCTCTTATTTGCCCATTGCACAGCCAGATATTGCTTCGGTGGTGAATTTATATTCGGCAGCGAATTGGATGGAGCGTGAAACGTACGACTTCTTTGGGGTGAATTTTGTTGGGCACCCCAACTTGGTAAGAATACTGAACGTGGACGAGATGAACTATTTCCCGATGCGCAAAGAATATCCAATGGAAGACCCAACCCGCACCGACAAAGACGATGAAATGTTTGGTAGATAATTTACAAAATTGAAAACAATGTCAGACCAAGAAATACAACATATTCAGCTAGCCGAAGACGCAATCGAAAAGCAAACGACGACCCTCAATTTGGGTCCGACCCACCCTGCCACGCACGGAATTTTCGAGAACGTATTGGAGATAGATGGCGAGAAGGTTTTGAGTGCCAAGCAAAATTTGGGCTACATTCATCGTGCGTTTGAAAAAATAGCCGAACGCCGCCCATACGGACAAGTGCAACCACTTACCGATCGACTGAATTATTGCTCGGCACCAATTAATAATATTGGCTGGCAACTGACAGTAGAAAAATTATTGGGGCTCAAAATGCCCAAACGTGTAGATTATCTGCGCGTGATATTGATGGAATTGGCACGCATTGCAGACCATTTGGTGTGTAATTCGGTGGTGGCAGTAGATACCGGGGCCTTGACTCCTTTTACTTATGTGTTCCAAATTCGCGAACGCATTTATGAAATATACGAATCTATTTGTGGTGCTCGCTTGACGACAAATATTGGTCGTGTGGGCGGTTTTGAAAGAAATTTTACCGACGATACTTGGAAAAAGCTGGATGCGTTAATGGCAGATTTTCCGAAGGCATTGAAAGAGTTTGAAACATTGCTGAATCGCAACCGTATTTTTATGGACCGCTGTATTGGCGCAGGACCGATAAGTGCTGAGCGAGCCTTGAATTATGGATTTACAGGCCCCAACCTTCGCGCAACAGGCGTAGATTATGATGTGCGGGTACATAGCCCTTATTGCTCTTACGAAGATTTTGAATTTACGATTCCTGTAGGTACAAATGGTGATGTGTATGACCGATATATGGTGCGCAATGATGAAATGTGGCAGAGCTACAGCATCATTCAGCAGGCTTTAGAAAAGCTGAAAGACCTTGACCCGAGTGTATATCACGCAGATGTGCCGGCATATGATTTGCCCGAGAAAAAAGATGTTTATACCAAAATGGAAGCACTCATTTATCATTTCAAAATAGTGATGGGTGAGGTGGATATCAAGGCAGGAGAGGTTTATCACCCAGTAGAAGGTGGTAATGGCGAATTAGGCTTTTACCTCATCAGCGATGGTGGTAGAGCACCCTTCCGTTTGCATTTCCGTCGTCCTTGTTTTATATATTACCAAGCTTACCCAGAGATGATTGAAAACGGATTGCTGAGCGATGCGGTAATTGCCCTCAGTAGCTTGAATGTGATAGCGGGAGAGTTGGATGCTTAAAAAATGAATTTGATATGTGGGCTTGGTTCAAAAAGTCTTGGTTATTTTTAGCTCTTTATATTGCAATATTGCCATTTTTGTTAGTCAGTCATTTTGGAAAAAAATGGTTAAATAGAGAAATTGAAGTAAAAAGAATTAACCCTGAAACGGTTAGTAAGAAAGGCGATATTCGGTTTGATGAAATTAGTATTGATGTACATTTTTTTTGGACGATTAGAAAATTTTTGTGGAGTGATATTACAGAATTGAACGGTTTTTCTGAAGAAGAAAATAGGGAAGAATATAGGAAAATTGCAGTTTGTAGATTTTATAGAGGAGTGTCTATTTTTTTTAATGTAGAAAGCGAAGAAAATTTGAAATTTATTGACGCACTAAAGAGCAAATTAAATATCGGATTTATAAATTGGAATACAGAATTGGAAAATAGAAGTAGAGATAGACCATATATTTTTTATAAAAAAAAGTAGAATTGCTAAATGAGAATTATATGAAAATAGAAAAAGTGGTTTGGCAAGGTACATTTGCAGAAGCAGAGGAAAGGGATGATGATTATTGGGCTGCCCAGTCGGAAGAAGAAAGGTTGAACACACTATTTGAAATTAGACAAATTTTGTTTGAAGGTGCAGTTACACCAATTAAGAAAGTAGCATTTATAAAAAAAATAAATGAAGAAGAGTAACGAAAGTCCAAAGCTGGAAAACGATTTTAAGGAATTTGTAGAACTATGTAATAAATACGAAGTTCGATATTTAGTCATTGGTGGTTTT
Organism: Chitinophagaceae bacterium; assembly: GCA_020846105.1. Lineage (GTDB taxonomy): Bacteria > Bacteroidota > Bacteroidia > Chitinophagales > Chitinophagaceae > Rurimicrobium. The sequence continues at coordinate 8,469 of JADLEN010000133.1, forward strand.
GCAGTAAGTGTTCACGGTTACCCAAGAGGAACAAAAGATTTAGATATTTGCATACAATCTTCAGAAGATAATGCAAAAAAGATGGTAGATATATTGAAGGAGTTTGGCTTCGCTTCATTAAACCTGACAAAAGAAGATTTTTTGAAGAAGGGACTTTTTACCCAATTGGGATATGAGCCAGTAAGGATAGATATTATGAACGATATTGACGGGATTGATTATGAAGTAGCTTGGGAAAATAAAAGAACAATAAATTATGAAGGCTTTCTTATTCATTTTATTGGTTACAATGAATTATTGCGAATGAAAGCACTCGCCGGAAGACCTCAGGATATTGCGGACATTGCAAAACTAAAAGCAAGAAACAAAGGAAAATGATACAATTTTCACAAGAAAGATTAGCGAAAGCGCAAGAAATCATTACACGCTACCCCGAAGGGAAGCAGAAAAGTGCATTGATACCAATTTTGCATTTGGCACAAGAAGAATTTGGTGGATGGCTTGACGTTCCCGTAATGGATTATGTGGCAAGCATTCTGAGCATCAAGCCTATCGAGGTATATGAAGTAGCTACTTTTTATACGATGTTCAATATGAAGCCTGTGGGCAAATATGTGCTCGAAGTATGCCAAACTGGCCCTTGTATGGTAAGTGGTAGTGACAAAATTATTGACCATATAAAAAATAAATTGGGCATCAAAGCTGGGGAAACAACTGAGGATGGATTGTTTACACTTAAGCCTGCCGAGTGCCTTGGTGCTTGTGGCTATGCACCGATGATGCAACTAGGAAAGCATTACAGAGAGCATTTGACCACTGAAAAAGTAGATGCGATAATAGAAGAATTGAGAGCAGCAGCAAAAAATTAAAAATATGAGCAACAAAATGAGGCCGGAGAGTTTAATGATGTCTTATGGATACAAGCCAGAATTGTCTGAAGGAGCAATAAAATGCCCTATTTTTCAGACTTCTACTTTTGTGTTCCGTAGTGCTGAGGAAGGAAAAGCCTTTTTCGAAGTAGCTTATGGGCATCGTCCGAAAAACGAAAATGAAGAATTAGGGCTCATTTATAGCAGAATTAATAATCCTGATTTAGAAATTCTTGAAAACAGATTGACACTTTGGGATGAGGCAGAAGAATGTGCTGTTTTTGAAAGTGGAATGGCAGCCATCACCACGGTAATGCTTGAGTTTTTGAAACCAGGCGATTGTGTATTGATTAGCAGTCCGTTATATGGTGGGAGCGATCATTTTGTACGGAAAGTTTTGCCAAAATATGGCATTAATAGCCTGACCTTTAAGTTAGGTCAAACAAAAGAAGAAATTATTGAGTTGGTGAATAATGCAGGAATGGCTGATAAGCTAGCATTAATTCACATTGAAACTCCAGCAAACCCAACCAACGTGTTGGTGGACATAGAAATGACCAAAAGAATTGCAGAGCATTTCTCGACCGAAGAAAAACCTGTTTATTTGGCTGTCGATAATACGTATATGGGTCCGCTTTGGCAACACCCATTGAAGCACGGTGCTGATTTGGTGCTGTACTCAGCTACCAAATATATTGGTGGTCATAGCGATGTTATTGCTGGTGCTTGTTTGGGTTCAAAAGCCTTAATGGCTCGTGTAAAAGGTTTGCGCACTTTTTTAGGAAATATGGCTAGCCCCAATACGGGATGGTTATTGATGCGTAGCCTTGAGACGTTGAAGGCTAGGATGGATATACAATCAGGTAATGCAAACAAGGTTGCAGCATTTTTGAATGAGCACCCAAAAGTAGAAAAAGTATATTTCTTGGGTAATCTTACCGAAGCCGATGGTGCTCAATTTGATATTCGCAATAGACAATGCCTGAGCAATGGGGGAATGATATCTTTTGATGTGATTGGCGGTGAAAAAGAGGCATTTAAATTTTTGAATTCTTTGAAATTAATCAAACTTGCAGTGAGCTTGGGCGGTACAGAAAGCCTTGCCGAGCACCCCGCAACAATGACCCACGTAGATGTGGATGTAGAATTGAGAAACGAATTGAAAGTTACAGGCAAAATGGTTCGTTTATCTGTAGGTGTAGAGTATTATGAAGATCTGATAAGTGATATTAGTCAGGCATTAGATAGTATTTAAACAATGGCTTTGACTATAAAAACAGAAAAATTGCTCCCTGCATCACCCACACAAGTGATGCAAATGCTCACAGAGCAAGCAGAAATTGAGAAATGGAGTGGAGAGGAAACAGTGTTTGATGCGAAAGTAGGAGGGAAAGTAAGCTTATTTGGCGGCTGGATGAATGGTGAAGTAAAAGAAATTAGCGATAGCAAATTGACTTATACTTGGCGAACAGCAGAATGGTTGGCTGATGTAGCAGACTCTATCGTTGCTTTCGATTTGATGAAAGATGGCGACCAAACAAAATTGATTTTGGAGCATAGTAATTTGCCGAACGAAGACGAAGTAAAAAGTCATAAGCAGGGTTGGGAAGACTTTTTTTTCACCCCGCTCGAAGATTATCTGATGGTAAAATACAATGCAGATTAAAAGTTCTTTATTATTTGTTTTTTTGCTGTGTTTTTCGAGCATTGCGCTAGCACAACAAAAAGACAGCCTCGGTTTGACCAACATCGTGCTTTCGCTCAACAAAGCTTTGATACAAAAAGACGAAAGGGCTATTAAAAGAATGGTGAGCAAACGTATCAAATTCGCCCACTCGAATGGTTGGATAGAAACGAGGAAAGAGATGGTGGATAATTTGTACAACGGTACGCTGAGCTATATTGAAATTAAGTTGCGCGAAATCAACATTTCGATAAATGAAAATGTAGGAATTGTGCAGAGCAAAGGAAAATATACTGTGATGATGAAAGAACATCTGTACGATTTTGACTTGAAAGCCACCCAAGTGTGGCAATGGAAGCGAGGGAAATGGATATTGATGGCGCGGCAGAGTGTGAAGATTGAACAATAAATTTTAGAAAGAATAAAAGGCAGTAATTGCTTTTTCAAATCATATTTTGAGATGAAATTATTATTAGAAAACGCCCACGTTGAGGGCATCCGTTATTACGAAGCCTACCGCAAAACCGGTGGTTATCGTGCTTTGGAGAAAGCGCTTAAAATGACACCCGAAGAATTGGTAGAAGAGGTGAAGAAGAGTGGCTTACGTGGTAGAGGTGGTGCCGGTTTCCCTACAGGATTGAAATGGAGCTTTCTCGCAAAACCAGAAGGCGTGCCCCGCCATTTGGTGGTGAACGCCGATGAGAGCGAGCCGGGCACTTTTAAAGACCGCTACTTGATGGAGTTTTTGCCCCACTTGTTTATCGAGGGAATGATTATTTCTTCTTTTGCTTTGGGTAGCAATGTTTCTTATGTCTATATCCGTGGCGAATACGCTTGGATTCCCGATATTCTGGAGCAAGCTATTGCCGAAGCCAAAGCAAATGGCTGGTTGGGTAAAAACATTTTAGGAACAGGCTTTGATTGTGAAATATATGTTCATCGCGGTGCCGGCGCTTATATCTGCGGCGAGGAAACGGCATTGATAGAAAGTCTTGAAGGCAAGCGTGGCAACCCACGTATCAAGCCACCATTCCCCGCGATACAGGGTGTGTGGATGCGCCCAACGGTGGTAAATAATGTTGAAACGATTGCCGCTGTTGTACCCATCATCAATATGGGTGGCGAAGAATATGGCAAGATTGGTGTTGGTCGCTCAACAGGAACAAAATTAATGTCAGCCTGTGGCAATCTTAAACGCCCTGGCGTGTATGAAATTCCCTTCGACCTTTCGGTAGAAGAATTTATTTTCGGCGACGAATGGTGCCAAGGTATCGCAAATGGCAAAAAATTGAAAGCTTGTATTCCTGGCGGTTCTTCAGTGCCTATATTGCCTGCAAATCTTTTGCTCAAAACGGCAAAAGGTGAAACCCGATATATGAATTACGAAAGTCTTTCGGATGGTGGATTTCAAACAGGTTCTATGCTGGGTTCAGGTGGATTTATAGTTTTAGACGAAGACCAATGTGTGGTGCGCCATACAATGACATTAGCGCATTTTTATATGCACGAAAGCTGCGGACAATGTAGCCCTTGCCGCGAAGGAACAGGATGGATGTACCGGGTGTTGAAAAATATTGAAAACGGAAAAGGCAAGATGGAAGATATCTACTTGCTTTGGGATATACAACGTAGAATAGAAGGCAATACGATTTGTCCGTTGGGCGATGCAGCGGCTTGGCCAGTTGCAGCTGCCATTAGGCATTTCCGCGACGAGTTTGAATGGCACGTGTTGAACCCCGAAGAGAGCCAAACAAGAAATTTTGGATTAGCGCATTATGCAAATCCTTTGGAAGTGGTGAGTGCATAATTTCACGCAAAGACGCAAAGAAGACGCAACGACGCAACGAATTTTGTGATGTTTTTAGGGTAACGACATAATGGATCTATTTATGGATGAAAATGAAATTGCCAAGCTTGTTTTGGATGTTGCGTTTAAAATCCATAAATAATATGGACCAGGGTTGTTTGAAAGCGTTTATGAAGAAATTTTTATGTACGAATGGAATAAGTTGGGAATTCCTATTTTAAGACAACACCCAATACCATTAATACACGAAACGATTAAACTAGAGGCAGGCTTTAGAGCAGATTTTATTATTGATAGAAAAGTAATTATTGAATTAAAAAGTGTTGAAATATTAGCTGACGTTCATTATAAACAGGTTTTGACTTATCTCAAACTGACAAAATTGAAACTTGGGCTTTTAATTAATTTCAATACTTCATATTTAAAAGACGGAATACACAGGATTGCAAACAACCTTTAATTTTTGCGACGTTGCGCTTCGTTGCGCTCGTTGCGAGCAATAAAGCAGAAAAATGGCTGAAGTACAGAACATAAAAGTAACAATAGACAACATCACCGTAGAAGTGCCAATGGGTACTACTATTTTAGAAGCTGCGCGCAAAGTAGGTGGCGAGGTTGCACCCCCAACAATGTGCTATTACAGCCATCTAAAAGGGAGTGGTGGAAAATGCCGCACTTGCTTGGTAGAGGTGAGCAAAGGTTCTGAAAAAGACCCACGCCCAATGCCTAAATTAGTGGCAAGCTGCCGCACTGGTGCGATGGACGGAATGGAAGTGAAAAGTATGACTTCGGAAAAAGTGATCGATGCACGAAACGGTGTTACCGAATTTTTGTTGCTCAATCATCCGCTGGATTGTCCTGTTTGCGACCAAGCCGGCGAATGTCATTTGCAAGACCTCAGCTACGAAAACGGAACAGAGGCTACGCGTACTACCTTTGAGCGCCGCACATTTGAACCCGAAGATATTGGACCCAACATACAGCTACATATGAATCGCTGTATTATGTGCTTCCGTTGTGTATTTGCCGCCGAGCAATTGACCGATTATCGCGAACACGGAATCCTTGATAGAGGTGAGCACGCGCGTATCAGTACTTGTATTTCCAAATCACTCGACCACGATTTTATTGGCAATGTAATTGACGTTTGCCCCGTAGGTGCACTTACAGATAAAACATTTAGATTCAAACAACGTGTATGGTTTACAAAGCCTATGGACGCACATTGTGCCTGCACAAAATGTAGTGGCGAAGTACGTCTTTGGATGCGCGGCGACGAAGTATATCGGGTAACGGCTCGCAAAGACGAATGGGGCGAAGTGGCAATTGCAAGTAATGGCAAGCCAGGTTGGATTTGCAACGAATGTCGTTTCGAAAAGAAAAAAGCAAGTGATTGGGTAATCGAAGGTCCAAGCAATATTAGCCGCCACAGTGTTATTTCACAAGGGCATTACAACAAAACCGTTCACGAACCACAAATTGGATTACTTGCAGAGGTAATAGGCAAGCAACCCATAATGAAGATGGACATCCACGATGTGAGTGATGTGAACAAACCGAATGTGCATTTGAGCCAGATTGACGGTCCCGCACATTCTGAGGATTTTAAATAATTAATTATTGAAAAAGATTTTGATGGCAGCGGTGGTTCTGATTTTTGCGAATAATTATTTATTTGCTCAAAATATTTTAGAAATGAAAAATTCAGTTGACAGTACTTATGGATATTTAATTAATAATCCGATTAAAATAAAACAAGGAAATAGAAACAAAACTACTGAAAGGGTAAAGCTGTTTTTTGATTATTTAAGAACTTTTGATGGGCAAAAATTGCTATTGCTGTGGATTGAATCTCATCAAAATCCAAATTTTAATTCAAAAAAACGGACATTAAAATACAGAACAGGAATGCCTGTAAACGGGAATCTTGGTTTATTAGACAAATTTGTTTTTATCACCGAAAAAACTAAAGATACACTAGGCTTGTTTGTTGATGTTTATAATAAAAGTACGATTGAAATACCCATAGGGTTAAAAATAGAGACGAAATAAAATTTAGACTTCAAGAAATATTGAATTCAAAAAGAATAGATAACACGAATTAATTTTTACGAACTAATTACATTTGCGCACAATGATTTTATTAGAAATAGATTGGTTTTTTATACTGAGCAAAGGCGGGCTCATTATGGCAATTATCCTTACCTCCTTTGGGGTAGCGGCGTATGCCACTTGGGGCGAGCGAAAAGTAGCTGCAGTGATGCAAGATCGTTACGGGCCCAATCGTGCCGGTCCTTTCGGATTGTTGCAACCTTTGGCCGATGGTTTGAAACTCTTTATGAAGGAGGAAATTATCCCCACAAATTCAAGTAAATTTCTCTTTTTGCTTGCGCCATTTTTGTTTATGCTTACCGCATTAATGACGAGTGCAGTAATTCCTTGGGGTCCCGATATTCCATTGGCGGATGGTGGTTTTTTTGCTTTGCAAGTAGCCGATGTCAATATCGGAATTCTTTTTGTTTTTGGCGTGGTAAGTATAGGTGTATATGGTGCAATGCTTGGTGGATGGGCTTCTAACAATAAGTTTTCTTTGCTCAGTGCTATCCGTTCGGCTTCACAATCTATCTCTTACGAGTTGGCGATGGGCATCAGCCTTATTGCACTGATAATGCTCAGTGGTTCGCTTTCTTTACGCGATATTGCACAGCAGCAGCACGGCTTTTGGGATAACGGTTATTTCACTTGGAATTTTTTCAAACAACCATTAGGCTTTCTTATTTTCTTTGTTTGTTCTATGGCAGAAATGAATCGCGCGCCTTTTGACTTGGCAGAATGTGATTCGGAATTGAATATGGGTTATCATCTCGAGTATTCTTCAATGAAATTAGGATTGTTCCTTTTTGCAGAGTATATCAATATGTTTATTGGTTCGGCGGTGATGGTGACGCTTTATTTCGGAAGTTATAATTTCCCCGGAATGGACGCACTTGCAGCATCAGTTTCTCCAGTCATTTTTGCGCTAATTTGTGTGGGTGTCTTTTTTGCAAAAGTCACTGGTATGATTTTGTTCATTATGTTTATCCGTTGGACTTTGCCACGTTTTCGCTACGACCAATTGATGAACCTCGGTTGGAAATCATTAATACCATTGGCACTATTTAATATGCTACTTACCGGAGCTTTAATGCTTTGGGTTTTTAAATAAATCATTTTTAGAAGAATAGAGGAAAATGGAAAAACTAACAAAACGAGCCGCTCCGATTAATCGTAGCCCAATGACGCTCTCAGAAAAAATATACTTACCTGCTTTGCTCAAAGGCTTGAGCATAACGGTGGGGCATATTTTCAAAAAGAAAGCAACTATACAATACCCCGAAGAAACACGACCATTCAGTCCTGTGTTTCGTGGCTTGCACGTGCTCAACCGTGATGCGGAAGGACGCGAAAACTGTACTGCTTGCGGACTGTGTGCTGTGGCTTGCCCTGCCGAAGCTATTACAATGGACGCTGCCGAAAGAAAAGCAGACGAAAAACATCTGTACCGCGAAGAGAAATATGCTGCACGATACGAAATCAATATGTTGCGTTGTATCTTTTGTGGTGCTTGCGAAGAGGCTTGTCCCAAGGACGCCATCTATCTTTCCGAAACATTGATGCCGGCAAACTTTACCCGCGAAAGTTTTATTTACAAGAAAAAAGATATGCTCATTCCTCATCCTAAAAACGAACAAAAAGCATAACAATTAGCGATGGATATTTTACAAATACTTTTTTGGGTACTCACTATTATGGCTATTGGCTGCGCATTGGGCGTAGTGCTGAGCCGCAATCCGGTGAATAGTGTTATCTTTTTGATACTTACGTTTTTTGCCATTTCAGGTCATTATCTTTTGCTCAATGCACAGTTTTTGGCCATTGTCAATATCATTGTTTACGCAGGTGCAATTATGGTTTTGTTCCTTTTTGTGATAATGTTGATGAATATGAATGCTGATACCGAACCGCAAAAAAGTTGGCTCGTACAGCTTGCTGGTGTTGTGTCGGGTGGCACACTTTTTTTAGTGATTATTGCTGCTATTAGCAAAGCCAATTTGCTCGGCGTTATTCAGCCCGAAACCACGAACATCGGACTAATCAAAGTGCTCGGACAAGTATTGTACAAAGAATATGTATTGCCTTTCGAAATCAGTTCGGTACTCTTTTTGAGTGCAATGATTGGGGCAATCGTAATCGGTAAAAAAGATATGGAATAATTCCTTTTTTTAAAACTAAAAACTAAAGAAGAAAATGCCAATACAATATTATTTATTCCTCAGCCTTGCTCTTTTTTGCATTGGCATTATGGGTGCGCTGATGCGCAGAAATGCGATTATCATTTTTATGAGTATAGAGCTGATGCTCAATGCTGTCAATTTATTGATGGTTGCATTCTCCAAAATGTACAACGATAGTGCTGCACAGATTTTCGTATTTTTTATAATGGTAGTAGCTGCCGCAGAAGTAGCTGTGGGTTTGGCTATTATTGTAATGATGTACCGCAAAGTACATTCTGTAGATGTAAATATTTTGAACCGATTGAAACACTAAGCCACAAGGTTTAGTAATAATTTTTAGCATTACTTTTTCAAGAATAATATGATACAATTAGCCTACTTAATTCCGATGTTTCCATTGCTTGGTTTTCTTGTCAATGGGCTGGGTTGGAAAACTATGCCCAAGCAGGCAGCGGGTTTTTTAGCAAGCTTGATGATGCTTGTTTCTTTTGGTTTGTCGCTTGCCATTTTTTTTGAAGTAAAAGGCGGCGCAAGCGAAACCATTCACTTGTTCAACTTTATACAATCGGGTAAATTACTGATTCCTTTTGCCTTTAAAATTGACGCACTTTCTTCTTTGTTTTTGCTCATCATTACTGGTGTAGGTTTTCTCATCCACGTTTATTCTACAAGCTATATGCACGACGATGAAGGGGTGGTAAAATATTTTGCCTACCTCAATCTCTTTGTGTTTTCGATGTTGATTTTGGTGATGGGTGCCAACTATGTCATTATGTTTATTGGTTGGGAAGGTGTTGGTTTGTGCTCGTATTTATTAATAGGATTTTGGTTCAAAAACCGCGATTTTACCAACGCAGCTAAGAAGGCATTTGTGATGAACCGCATTGGCGATCTCGGCTTTTTGGTAGGAATGATGTTGGTGTTGTATCATTTTGGCACACTCAGCTATGGCGAATTATTTGGACAAATTCAGGGCAACGAAATGATTGTAAGCAATTCAACTTATACTTGGATTGCGATTTGTTTCTTCATCGGTGCAATGGGTAAGAGTGCACAGTTGCCACTATACACTTGGCTTCCCGATGCAATGGCTGGTCCCACGCCTGTATCAGCTTTGATACACGCCGCCACGATGGTAACGGCAGGTATTTATATGATTGCCCGCAGTTCGGTTTTGTACAATCATTCAGAAGTAGCATTACAATTCATTGCCATTGTAGGTTTGCTCACCGCAATCATTGCCGCATCCATTGCTATCAAACAAAACGATATTAAAAAAGTATTGGCCTATTCTACTGTTAGCCAATTAGGTTTTATGTTCCTCGCCATTGGTTGCGGAGCATACACCACCGCGGTTTTCCACGTGATGACGCACGCATTTTTTAAAGCGCTTTTGTTCCTTGGTTCTGGTTCGGTTATCCACGCTATGGGTGGCGAACAAGACATACGCTCGATGGGTGGTTTGGGCAAAAAAATGCCCATTACAAAAATAACTTTCTTGATTGGTTGCGTAGCAATAGCAGGCATTCCGCCATTCGCAGGTTTCTTCTCCAAAGATGAAATACTTGCCGCAGCATTTGCACACAGTCCTATTTTATATGCCGGTGCTTTGGGCGCTGCGCTTATGACTGCCTTTTATATGTTCCGTTTGTATTTCCTTACTTTTTCGGGCAAATTCCGCGGTACGCACGAGCAAGAGCATCACCTTCACGAAAGCCCTGCTGCAATGACTTTTCCGCTAATAGCCTTGGCTATATTAGCAACCGTTTCGGGCTTTGTAGGTTTGCCTGCAGTTATTTCTGAGCAACATTCCCTCAACGAATTTTTGAACACAGCCGTTACCAATTTGGGTGCACACCACCTCGACCACAGCACAGAGTGGATGCTGATGGGCTTGTCGGTAAGTTTGGTTTTGGTAATGATTTTCATTGCGTACAACCGTACCAAATCACCCAATTTTGCAGCCAATACAGGCCTCGCAAAAGTGCTCGAAAACAAGTGGTATGTGGACGAATTGTATGATGCTGTAATTGTAAATCCGCTTGTAAAATTCAGTGGTTTTATGGATAAAATAATTGAGCGAAAAGGAATTGATGGGGGTGTAAATGGCGTTGGAAAAATTGTTCGTTGGGGTGCCGATAGAATGCGTTTGTTGCAAAACGGACAAGTCGGTGCTTACCTGTTTTCTATGGTTGTCGGCATCGTTTTGATTTTTGTGATTGGTTTGTTTTTAGTGAATTTTTAATTTGGTTTTTTAGCTTTAGTAAATATGATTTTGGTTTTTCTTTTACTCATTCCTTTTTTAGCGGGCGTCGTTTCTTTCTTGGCAAAAGATGCAGCTAAAAATGTTGCCTTGTTTGGTTCTTTGTGCAGTCTTGCCGTATCGGCTTACGTTGCCATTTTTTGCGGAACAGAGCAAGTTCCATCAATTTCAATTCCTTGGATGCCTACAATTGGCGCACAATTCAGTCTTTCTGCAGACGGACTGACCGCAATGCTTTGCTTGCTGACGGGTATAATCTTTCCGGTGACCTTGCTCATCAATAGAAATAAAAATATCGAAAACCCTGCTGCCTATTATGGATTAATTATGCTGAGTCAGGTTGGTTTGATGGGTGTGTTTTTGGCTGCAGATGCTTTATTGTTTTACTTCTTTTGGGAATTGGCATTGATACCTGTTTATTTCCTTTCATCCCTTTGGGGTGGCGAACGCCGCATCGCAGTTACCTTCAAGTTTTTCGTTTATACTTTCGTAGGAAGTCTGATGATGTTGGCAGCATTGATTTACCTATCAATGCAAACAAACGGCGTGAATGCAATGAGTTGGGATAATATTATTGCTGCGGGAAAAGCATTGCCACTAATGCAACAGCACATTATTTTTTGGCTTTTGTTTGTTGCTTTCGCTATCAAAATGCCCATCTTTCCATTTCACACTTGGCAGCCCGACGCTTACGAACAAGCACCTACCCAAGTTACTATTATCCTTTCGGCTTTGATGGTGAAAATGGGTATCTACGCGGTTCTTCGTTGGTTGATACCGGTATTGCCCGAGGCTACTGCTTTTTGGGCAGACTTGGTAATGACCTTAGCTATTTTTGGAATTGTGTATGCTTCGCTTTTGGCAATGGTACAAACAAATATCAAACGTTTGGTCGCTTATTCCTCTATCGCACATATGGGTTTGATGTGTGCTGCTGCATTCGCCAATACTGATTTATCGAACCACGGATTACTCGTGCAAATGTTTAACCACGGCATCAACATCACCGCAATGTGGGTGATTGTAAATATGGTTGAGCAACGCTACGGCACACAAGATTTGAAAAAAATGGGCGGACTTGCAAACACCGCGCCAGCTATTGCTATTGCCTTAGTTATTATTTCTTTTGCAAACATCGCATTACCACTTACCAATGGATTTATTGGCGAGTTTATGTTGTTCACAGGTATCTTCCAATCGGCTTCGCAATACCACATTATTTTTATGGTAGTAGCAGGTTTGGGTATTATTTTGGGTGCTGTTTATACTTTATCAATGGTGCAAAAAGTGGCCTATGGCGAAAATAATTCGGGTGTAGCAACTGTTGCAAAAATGAATGGCGCGGAGTGGGTAGCAGTGATTATTTTAGTAGCATTTATTATTGTTTTGGGTGTGTTTCCACAACCCTTGTTAGATTTGGTTTTGTTATAGGTTTTTGGTTTTAGAAAGGATCATTACAAGCGTTTTTAAAAATATTTTACAAAGATTATGAAGGCAATTATTGCAGCAACTATACTGGGCATCATTATGATGTATGTCGGCTTTGTGGTAAAGGAAAAGAAGACTATTTTATCTATTGCAACTATTTTATTCGTTGCGCTTTTGGGCGTCAATGTATGGGAATTGAATACCATGAAAATAGGTGTTACCGAATCGTTTTTTAATTATCAATTACTCATTAGTCCTTATAGTGTTTGGTTCAATACCTTAATGACAGCTGCTACCTTACTTTACGTATTGTTAATGGGAAATGATATAATAAGGGTGGGCAAACATGTAGGAGAGTATTTTGCCCTCTTCTTTTTTATCCTTGTAGGTACCTTTATTCTTACATCGTATAATAATATGCTTTTGATGTTTATCGGCATCGAAATACTTTCTATTCCACAATACATCCTGTCTGGCAGCGATAAGCGTAGTCTCAAAAGTAGTGAGGCTTCACTCAAATATTTCTTGATGGGCGCATTTTCTACCGGTATTTTATTGATGGGTATTACGCTTATTTACGGCGCTACTGGCGAATTTAATATCAGCAAATTCAGTTTTATGCAATTGGAGCATATCAACCCAATGGTGCTTACTGGTATCTTATTTTTAATTGTTTCCTTTGCCTTTAAGGTATCAGCTGCACCAATGCATTTTTGGACAGCAGATGTTTATGATGGCTCACCAACCCCTTTTACTGCTTTTATGGCTACTGTGGGTAAGGCCGCAGCTTTTGTTGGTTTTATCAGATTGTTTCATACTTCCTTTGCATCTGTGAGCGATAGCTGGCAATTAGTGTTGGCTATAATTACAGCAGCTACTTTGTTCATTGGCAATATTACTGCGGTCTTTCAACAGAGTGTTAAGCGAATGCTTGCCTATTCTTCTATTGCCCAAGCAGGCTTTATGTTATTTGCTGTTATCTCAGTAACTGCTTTGGCTTGGCAAGGATTAGTAATTTATTCGGTAGCTTATACAATAGCCACCCTAGGTATGTTTGCCGTTTTGCTCAAACTCAAAGATTACACATTTGATGGTTTTAATGGGCTTGCAAAAAAGGAGCCACTCTTAGCATTTGTTGCGACAATATTTATATTTTCATTAGCGGGTATCCCCTTGACAGCAGGTTTTATGGCCAAATTTATGATGCTACAAGCAGCTATGAGTCAAGGCAACCTTATGTGGTTGGTTATCTTCGCATTATTAATGGCTGCGGTAAGTGCGTTTTATTATTTTAAAGTCATTATTGCCATGTATTTCAAAACAGGAGATCCGCAGCTTGTGGTAGAAGTGTCAAGCACCGACAAAATACTACTAGCACTTACGGCTTTATTAGTTATCCTAATTGGTGTGGTACCCCAAATTCTATTACCAGCAGGTATTTAATTTATTTTTAAGCACATTATAAGGCCCCAGCTTTGTTACAAAGGTTGGGGCCTTTTATTTTCTGAATTTGCCGAATACTCACCGTCTAATTATAGATTGATGCATTGGAATACAACATGTTTTTTATCTTCGTTAACACAAATAAAAAATTATGGAAAATCATTCTACAATTGCAACACAGAGTATCAGCAAATGCTTGGAACAAGCCTGGAAAAATGTAACCAAAAACATTTGGCTATTTGCAGGCTTTACGGTGCTTTATTTTACAGTTAGCTCTGTAGTTGGTTTGATTCCAGTAATAGGCTCACTCAGCAACTTTTTTTCCTTTATTTTCTCAGCATCTATTTTTGCCGCAGCTAGCGTTTCCGACCAAGGGGCCGAGCTGGGTTTCAATCATTTTTTTAGCTGGTCGCCCAAGTTTGGTCGCCTTTTTTTGGGCAATCTTGTTCTTATGTTGCTTGCCATTGCCATCTTGATACCCCTTGCCCTATTGCTTATTGCACTTTTAGGAATGAGCTTTTTTTCTAGCTTGGCAAGCGGCGGCGACCCTAGCGACCTCTTGCCATTCATTACAATGTCCAATGTGTTAGCCATTGTAGGGCTTGTGTTCGTTTTTGTGATACTCTTGTCTATCGTGTTTTTCGCCTATCCCTTTATTATCCAATATACCGAATTGTCTATATCAGACTCCTTGAAGTATAGTTTCAAAATTGGCCGCAATAATATTGGCCAAATCATCATTTTTGCATTCTTGGCTATGGGTCTATCTATTTTAGGTTTGTTGTTTTTGGGTATTGGGCTAGCAGTCGCTATCCCCCTCATTATGCTCACACAATACTATTTTCTCCACAACATTATTATTGCCGATAGTGCAGAAAAAGAATGGGATTTTTTGAATCAGCAACCAGAATAGCCCCAAATACTATCCCTGCCCCAGCTTCCAATTGCTGCCCCTGTATTTGCCATCAGAAAGTTTATTTAGTGATGTCGCAAAACAAAAAGACAAAACACTGTACCCCTTCAATATTTTTATTAATTTTACTGCTTAATTATATTGTGTACAATGAAGTTATTGGAAAATAAAACAGCATTAATTACAGGCGCAAGTAGAGGAATAGGTGAGGCTATTGCAATCAAATTTGCTCAGAATGGTGCCAATATTGCATTTACCTATTTGTCTTCAGAAGAGCGCGCAAAAGCACTCGAGGAAAAACTAATAAGCTATGGTGTAAAAGCCAAAGCATACAAATCTGACGCTTCAAACTATGCATCTAGCGAGCTTTTGACCACAGAAGTACTAGCCCATTTTGGCGCCATAGACATCTGTGTAAACAATGCAGGCATCTCTCGCGACAACCTTTTGCTACGCCTTACCCCAGAGCAGTGGGACGATGTGATGCACGCCAACCTCAAAAGCGTGTACAACCTTTCCCGACAAGTAATAAAATCCATGATGAAAGCCCGCTCAGGCAGCATCATCAATATGAGCTCCGTAGTAGGCGTCATGGGCAACCCTGGCCAAAGCGCCTATGCCGCATCCAAAGCCGGTATCGTAGGTTTTACAAAATCTATAGCACAAGAGCTAGGCAGCCGCAACATCCGCGTCAACGCAATAGCACCAGGCTTTGTAGAAACCGATATGACCAGCTACCTCAACGATGGCGAGGGCGGCGGCAAATGGTTGCACAAAATACCCCTCGGTCGCTTTGCCAAACCCGAAGAAATAGCAGGTGTCGCTTTGTTTTTAGCATCAGACATGAGTAGCTACGTCACCGGCCAAGTCATAAGCACTTGCGGCGGCATTTACTAATACCGTATAATCTCTTTTCTTAAAAAGCAATCAATGCAAAAAATACATGCAGCCATCACAGCTGTGGGTGGCTATGTGCCCGACTATATTCTTACCAATGCCGAGCTCGAAACAATGGTAGAAACCAACGACGAGTGGATAACAAGCCGCACCGGCATCAAAGAACGAAGAATACTCAAAGGCGAAGGCCTAGGCACATCAGACATGGCCATGCACGCCGTCAATCAGCTATTACAAAAACGCGGTATAGACCCTATGGAAATAGACCTCGTAATCTGCGCCACCACCACCCCCGACATGCAATTTCCCGCCACCGCCAACGTCATTACCGACAAAGTAGGCATGAAAAACGCATTTGGCTACGACCTCAACGCCGCTTGTTGCAGCTTTCTCTACGCACTTACCACCGGCGCCCAATTTATCGAAACCGGCAAATACAAAAAAGTAATTGTTATCGGGGCCGACAAAATGTCGTCTATAATGGACTACCAAGACCGCGCCACCTGCATCATCTTTGGCGACGGCGCAGGGGCCGTGCTCCTAGAGCCCAATACCGAAGGCAACGGTCTGCAAGACGCCATCCTACGCAGCGATGGTGCTGGCCGTGCATTCTTGCACCAAAAAGCAGGCGGCTCTGTAAAGCCCGCCACCATCGAAACCGTGATGAACAAAGAACACTACGTGCACCAAGAAGGCCAAACAGTATTCAAATTTGCAGTCAAAAACATGGCCGACGTGAGCGCCGAAATAATGGAGCGCAACCAACTGACCCCAGATGACATAGCATGGCTAGTACCCCACCAAGCCAACCTACGCATCATCTCCGCCACAGGCGAGCGCATGGGCATACCCACCGAAAAAGTAATGATCAACATCCAGAAATACGGCAACACCACCAACGGCACCCTACCACTATGCCTATGGGAGTGGGAAAACCAATTGAAAAAAGGCGACAACATTATACTCGCAGCATTTGGCGGCGGCTTTACCTGGGGCGCCAGCTATATAAAGTGGGCCTACGATACCAAGTAAGCACCCCACACAAAAAACACAACACCCCAAAAAGGAAGGCCAAGGTCTTCCTTTTTTTTATGCCCCAGCTATTTTTCTTGGGCGTGCCGCCGCCCCCTTATCGCACATGCTAGCAAAGGGCGGCGTCCGGCTATCCGTTCCTATCTTTTGCCCTGAAAAAGGGCAAAAGGATATCCACTGCTATCCGTCACGCTTTCGAGGGTGCTACTTTGCGCGCATAATGTAGCGCCCCAGCCCAGCAACACCCTTTGTAGTGCATGCCTATAGCTCAGTAGCTATTAGCCAAGCCTTTGCACAGCAAAAAAGAAGCTATGTACTGCCTCATTAACGGTACATCTGCCTTAGCAAATGCAAAAAGATGATGCGTAAACGCAAAAAAATGCTTGGAAATAGCTAAGTATTGCCCGCAAAACAAAAATCAGTACCCGAATGAGCTTTTGAAGCCTACAAAACCACTCCGAACTACTTCAAAGACTCATGCGGGCGCTTCAATAGGGCATTCTGGCGGTTCGGAGCCTATTGCCTGGGCTACAAAAAGTGCTACAAGTACTACGAAATATATTGCGGGCAGTTCATATGCTTAGATCAGCAATGCGAAATGTTTCCGAAGGACTACAAATACTGGTGCGGGCACTACAAAATGTAAGCGAAGCAGTAGCACTGGGCTTTTTATTGTTTTTGGGGCTGTGAGCTGGGCTAGGCAGCTGGGCTACACCGCATGCGCAAGCGTGAGTGACAGTAGCGGATATCCTTTTGCCCTTTTTCAGGGCAAAAGATAGCAGTATAACAAAGTAAAAGCAAACGGTTTTGCTTTTGCGAATGTTACGAACGAAGTTCTGCACGACGCCGCCCCCTCCTAGCATGCGCGATGAGGGGGCGGCGGCACGCCCAAAAGTGTAAAGGTGTTTACATACGGATGATGCGGCCGTCTTCCATCTCTATAATGCGGTGGGTGCGCTCGGCAAAGTCGGTGTCGTGGGTGACAATGAGTAGGGCTTGCTGGTACACTTCGGCTAGCTCTTTGA